>NZ_PNDK01000016.1:0-10957 GCF_005887265.1 Pseudoalteromonas sp. S1608 | reverse complement strand
GGTTGGATTTGCAGCAGTATGTTTGGTTTTTAGGCAAGGCAGAGCCTATGTAGTGTGGTTATTCCCCATAAATAGGCGATAACGCAGCATAAATACCAAACATGCGCTGCCCTCTGGGTTCTTTCTCGGGACGATAAACTCTTTGTTGCTCGGTTTTTACTTAGCCCGCTAGGTTACACACCTCGCGCCGCGATTTAATCGCCCCTAGGTTGAACAAACTTCAATCCGCAATGATCAACACGCCCTAGTAAAAAAGGATAATTTACCCATTATGCATACGTATTCAGTTTTTATTTAATCAATCACCAGACTAGTGTTAACCACTTGTAAATAATGTCGAGTATGTTGTTTAACTCGCTCAACACTTGGAACACACACTATGAAGCTGAATAAAATAATCACCACTGCAGGATTGAGCCTTGGCTTAACTTTACCAAGCTTAGCTATGGCTGCACCTACAACATTTGTGCATCTATTCGAATGGAACTGGCAAGATATAGCTCAAGAATGTGAACAGTTTTTAGGGCCCAAAGGATATGCTGCTGTACAGGTATCTCCGCCTAACGAGCATATTACAGGTAATCAATGGTGGACTCGCTACCAACCTGTGAGCTACCAACTGCAAAGCCGTGGCGGGAACCGGACGCAGTTTATAGATATGGTTAATCGATGTAATTCGGCAGGCGTAGATATATATGTTGATACCCTAATAAACCATATGGCTGCAGGTAATGGTACTGGTACCGACGGTAATAACTTTGGTAATAAACAATACCCTATTTACAGCCCACAAGATTTTCACCAAAGCTGTTCAATTAACCCTGAGGATTACGGTAATAATCGCTATCGTGTGCAACATTGCGAGCTGGTAGGGCTTGCCGATTTAAATACCGCTTCAACTTATGTGCAAAATACGTTAGCGGCATATATTAATGACTTACAAGCCTTAGGAGTTAAAGGCTTTAGGTTTGATGCTGCTAAGCATGTTGCTGCAAGTGATATTCAAAGTTTAATGGCAAAAATAAATGGCTCGCCAGTGGTTTTTCATGAGGTGATAGATCAAGGTACTGAAGCGGTAGATGCCTCAGAGTATTTAAGTACAGGTTTAGTTACTGAGTTTAAATACAGTACACAGCTTGGTAATACATTTAGAAATGGCTCGCTTGCGTGGCTAAGTAATTTTGGTGAAGGTTGGGGTTTTATGCCAAGTTCATCAGCTGTGGTATTTGTTGATAACCATGATAACCAACGTGGGCATGGTGGTGCGGGTAATGTAATTACTTTTGAAGATGGCCGTTTATACGACCTAGCTAACGTCTTTATGTTGGCGTATCCGTATGGGTACCCAAAAGTCATGTCGAGTTATGACTTTCATGGTGATACCGATGCAGGTGGGCCAAGTGTGCCAGTGCACAACAATGGTAACTTGGAATGTTTTGCAAGCAAATGGAAGTGTGAGCATCGTTGGTCGTACATTGCTGGTGGTGTTGATTTTAGAAATAACACTGCCGATAACTGGGTTGTAACAAACTGGTGGGATAACACCAATAACCAGATTGCATTTGGGCGAGGTAGCTCAGGCCATATGGCAATTAATAAAGAAGACTCAACTTTAAATGCAACAGTTCAAACAGATATGGCTGCTGGGCAGTACTGTAACGTATTAAAAGGTGAGCTTTCGGGTGATGCTAAAAGCTGTAGTAGTGAGGTTATTACAGTTAATAGTAACGGCACGATTAATTTAAATGTGGCGCCATGGGATGCCATGGCTATTCATAAAAATGCTAAATTACTACAAGGCTCGCTCCCTAATAACGGCGGTGATTGGCAAAGAACCGTTGTTTTTATCAATGCGCTAACACAAAGCGGACAAGATATGTTTGTTCGTGGTGGAATAGATCACACTTATGCCAATGCAAACCTTGGTAGAAACTGCCAAACAACGAACGTTGAATGTGCCATGCCTATTCGTCACAACAATTTAAAAAACAACACCACTTTGCCTTGGAAAGCAAACGATAATTACCTAGATTGGTATGGTATCGAACAAGGTCAAAGCAGTGAGGCGCAAGGTAGCGCTATGGATTGGACTACTAATATATGGCCTAGTGAATTCGGGGCGAAAAAAACGGTAGATAGCGATGGTTTTGGCGTTACACCGCTTAATATATGGGGTGAACACTACTGGATGCTTGATGTTGATATGGATTGCAGTAAAGCCGTTAACGGCTGGTTTGAACTCAAAGCATTTATAAAAAATGGCCAAGAGTGGGAGGGCGATATAAACCAAGCTGATACCCCATATGCAAGCACTAACCATATGGCCCAGTGCGGCAAAATTAATATGTTTGAATTTAATAGCTCAAGTGTAGAGGTGCGTGACTTTTAAATATGCACTTTTAATCATGTACTTTAAAACGTGATTATTATTTAAAAACCAAGTGTGTTAAAGGCACTTGGTTTTTATTTTTTACATGCACCTAATTAGCTATGTAATTTCATAGTGTGTTTATAAATCAGCTGGTATTATTGTTTTATTCGCTATTTAAAATCAAAGCAACTCAATGAAAAACTTCAATAAACTAACTTTGCTAAGCACTCTCGCTGCAGCTTTATTTATAAGCCATAGTGCGCATGCAAACATGAGTCCTGTAGGGCTTTGGAAAACCATTAATGAAGACACCAAAGAAGCAAAGTCTTATGTACGCATTACTGAGCATGATGGCGTACTGACTGGCAAAATTGAAACAATACTCAATAAAGCCAAGCAAGATGCGCTTTGCAGCGAGTGTGATGGTGATAAAAAGAATCAGCCGATGCTAGGCATGACCATTATTGAAAACGTAACTTATGCAGGTGACGGTAGTTGGGAAGACGGTGAAATACTCGACCCAAATAACGGTAAAACCTACAGCGTGCGTTTAACTCCGCAGCAAAATGGCGAAAAACTTGAAGTGCGTGGTTATGTGGGCTTTTTTTACCGTAACCAATACTGGTTAAAAGTAGAGTAGTTAAATATTAAAAAGCGCTGCATGGCAGCGCTCTTTGCAAGAGCGCAAAGTTACAGGGTTTCAGCGTACTCTGTCATCACTTGTTCTACCCAAGTGGCAATACGCTCGTCGCTTAGCTCGTACTGACTATCTTCATCAAGGGCTAAACCAACAAATTGTTTACCGTCTTCGGTAAGGGCTTTAGAGGCTTCAAATTCGTAATTACTGTCGTTAGGCCAAAAGCCAAGTTGAGTAATGGCTTGGGCATTTATTTCATCATGAAGCATGCCTAATGCGTCTTGAAACCATTGGCCATATCCTTGCTGGTCGCCCATACCAAATAAGGCTATGGTTTTACCATTTAGGTCAACGTCTTTTATGTCGTCCCACTTTGATTCCCAATCTTCTTGAATTTCGCCAAAGTCCCACGTAGAAATACCAAAAATGATAAAGTCATATTGCTCAGCGTTTTTAAGCGGCTCGTCTTTAATATTATGTAAGCTGACAATGTCGGCGCCTATAATGTCGCGTATTTTTTCTGCCGCCATTTCGGTATAGCAGGTAGTAGAACCAAAAAATAAACCAATCTGCATCGTATTTATCACTGTGTAATTGCCTGTTATGATAGGCTCAAGTTTACCGTAAGGTATTTTTAATTGATACCTTCTCCCGTGGTATTACCAACATGAGATCACAACGTGACAACGCTATCTGACGATTTACCTGAACAAAATAATGAGCTAAGCAGCAATAGCGACTTTTTAGAAACCTTTCTTGATAGCCTCTATTTAGAGCAAGGCGTAAGTGAAAACACGCTGAGCGCTTATCGCAGTGACTTAGATAAGTTTTGCCAATTTTTAAAAGGCGAAAACTTAATGACGGTAACCAGCCTCGACGTTGAAAGTTACTTGGCACATCGTGTTGATTTAGGGCTAAAGCCACGCAGTACTGCACGCAGTATTAGTGCATTAAAACGTTTTTATCAGTACTTTGTACGCGAAAAAATAATTAGCGACTCACCTATGGTCAATATTGCTCAGCCTAAAGCGGGGCAGTCGTTACCAAAAACGCTTTCTGAGGCTGAAGTAGAGGCGCTATTAAGTGCCCCCAATATTGAAGAGCCAATGGGGCTGCGCGACAAAGCCATGCTCGAGCTCTTGTATGCAACGGGTTTGCGGGTAACTGAGCTGGTAGGGCTGAGAATGGAGCAAATAAATTTGCGCCAAGCTGTGGTGTTTGTAAAAGGTAAAGGAAATAAAGAGCGATTAGTGCCTTTAGGTGAAGAGGCTATGTATTGGCTGGAGCAATTTTTAAAGCTTGGGCGAGCACAAATGATAAAACATGCCACCGATTTTGTATTTCCCTCTAAACGTGGGGTGGGCATGACACGACAAACTTTTTGGCATCGGATTAAACACTATGCTATTTTGGCATCCGTTGAGTCGCCGTTATCGCCCCACACCTTGCGACATGCATTTGCAACGCATTTATTAAATCATGGGGCTGACTTGCGTGTGGTGCAGATGATGCTTGGCCACAGCGACCTATCAACTACCCAAATTTATACGCATGTAGCGAATGAGCGATTAAAATCGGTGCATGCTGAGCATCATCCTCGTGCTTAAGCGAATTTTTTTGTCACTAAGCCGGTCATATAGACACGATAAGATAAGTATTTTTAGGATAGAGAACCCGTTATGAAAAAATTAATGTTAGCAGGTGCCATGTTGTGCACTAGTTTGAGCGCTTTTGCTAATGGTGTTGCAGTAACACCCGATGCCAATGATCCTATCGTGACAAAATTTGCCGCGCTAGGAGTAACTGTTAAACAAATTAACCCAAGTCCGGTTGCGGGCTTAAAAGAATTGATCACCAATAAAGGGGTGCTGTATGCAAGCCCTGACGGTCAGTTTTTAATGCAAGGTACGCTAATCGATTTAAACAACCGTAGTAATTTAACTGAGCAAGCACTTAATGGTGTGCGTCAATCAGGGTTAAAAGAATACGAAGATTCAATGATTGTGTATAAAGCGCCAGAAGAAAAACACAGCATTACCGTGTTTACTGATATTAGCTGTGGTTACTGTCGTAAATTACACCGTGAGCTTGATGACTTACTTGAGTCGGGTATTACGGTTAAATACCTAGCATTTCCACGTGGCGGCCTGCAAGGATCAGGTTATGCTGATTTAATGAATGTGTGGTGTGCTAAAGATCAGCAAGAAGCACTTACTGAAGCTAAATCTGGTGCAGATACACAAATTGTAAAAGACTGTAGCGCACCCGTTGCAGAGCATTACCAATTAGGGCAAAGCTTTGGTATTAGTGGTACACCGGCTATTATTTTAGAAGATGGCACGATGATCCCAGGCTACCAACCAGCTGCCGCATTAAGCGCTGCGCTTGAGGCCAACAAAGCAGGTTAATTAAAAACCTGAGTACCTGTTTAAAAAGGCCTTTATGGCCTTTTTTTGTCTTTTTGTTATGAATATCATAAGTTAAAAACCAGCATGAAAAAAATGATCATTGCGCGAGAACCCGTTGACGACTCTCATCTACCTAGTCATCTACATCCTGTTATTAAGCAAATTTATGCCACGCGTAACGTCTGCCATGCTGATGAATTAAATAATAGTGCGGCCACTTTGCTCGACTTTAAGCTATTTAAAGATATAGACAAAGCCAGCCAACTATTAATTGATGCACTGCATGCACAAAGTAAAATACTAATTGTTGGCGATTTTGACGCCGATGGCGCAACCAGCACCGCTACCTTAATGCAAGGGTTGGCCATGTTTGGCTTTACCCATTTAGATTATTTAGTGCCAGACCGCTTTAGTTTAGGTTATGGCTTAAGCCCTGCATTGGCTGAGCAAATAGTCACTATGCAGCCCGATTTAGTGATCACCGTAGATAACGGTATATCGTGTATTGCAGGGATTGATATTGTTAAAGCCGCAGGCATTAAAGTGCTGGTTACAGATCATCATTTACAAGGCGAGCAACTGCCTAATGCCGATGCTATTGTTAATCCTAATCGTCATGACTGTGATTTTCCCTCTAAGTCGATAGCTGGTGTTGGTGTGGCGTTTTATTTGCTTATCGCATTGAGAAGTGCGCTGCGTGAACAAGGCTACTTTAACCAACATCCTATGCCAAATATTGCTGACTTACTCGATATTGTAGCCCTTGGTACGGTGGCCGATGTGGTGGCTCTGGATGCGAATAACCGTACGTTAGTGCATCAAGGCTTGGCACGTATTCGAAGTGGTAAAACCCGCCCAGGTATCACCGCACTGATTGAAGTGGCTAATCGCAATGCAGCTCGTTTGAGTGCCAGCGATTTTGGCTTTTCATTGGCACCACGTTTAAATGCAGCAGGGCGTTTAGATGATATGAGCCTAGGTATAGCTTGCTTACTTAGCAACGACATAAATCAAGCAAGGCGCATAGCCGGTGAGCTTGACAGCTTAAACTTTGCCAGACGTGAAATAGAGCAAGGCATGCAAGTAGAAGCGCAAGCCGTGCTCGATAGATTGGCATTTAAAGAAGATAGTGTGCCTGATGCTATTTGTTTGTATCAAGACGATTGGCATCAAGGTGTTATTGGCATTTTAGCGGGGCGCTTAAAAGAAAAGTACCACCGCCCAACCGTGATATTTGCGGGTGGCGAAAACGGTGAAATAAAAGGTTCATGTCGCTCTATTGAAGGTTTACATATGCGCGACCTGCTTGAAGGTTTAAACACTGCGCAGCCTGGTTTAATTAATAAATTTGGCGGCCACGCAATGGCGGCAGGTTTAAGTATTAACGAGCAGCAATTTGCTGAGTTCAAACGCGCATTTGATAGTGCAGTTAGCGAGCAACTCAGTGAAGAAAGTAAACGCTGTATTGTATTTACCGATGGTGAGCTACCTAATGATTGCTTTAGCATGGATTTTGCCCAGCTTTTAAAACAATCGGGCCCGTGGGGGCAGCAGTTTCCTGAGCCGATATTTGAACACACCTTTGAAGTAATCCAGCAGCGTATTGTGGGTGAAAAACACTTAAAGCTAGTATTAAAGCATCAGTCTGCACGCTTAGTGGATGCCATAGCCTTTGGGATTGATGTAAAAGCGTGGCCAGATACCGAGGCGCAGTTTGTTAAAGTAGCGTATCAGCTCGATATAAATGAATTTAGAGGTAAATTTAGCTTACAACTTATAGTTAGAGAGCTTGAAAAAGTGGGCTAAAAAATATCTTCAAACCATGCATAAAAGGCTAATAAAACGCGCGGTTTTTTGTTAAAATCGGGCGTTTTTATTATTTAATGATTTTTAATTGCGCTCGGTCTCTTTTTTAAGTGCGCAATAACCTAGCCATTTTGGAGTAATGTACATGTTTGAAGTGAATCCTGTGATTAATCAAATCAAGGAAATTCGCGAACGTACTGAACTGCTTCGGGGGTACCTTTGACTACGCTCTTAAACAAGAACGTTTAGAAGAAGTTAACGCCGAACTTGAAGATTCAGCCGTATGGAATGAGCCTGAGCGCGCACAAGCCCTTGGTCGTGAAAAGTCAGCACTAGAAGCCGTGGTTGAAACAATCGATAACCTTGTTGCTGGTACTGACGATGTTGAAGGTTTAGTAGAGCTTGCTGTTGAAGCTGAAGACCAAGACACTTTTGATGAAGCACAAAGCGAACTAGCTGATTTAAACCAGCAGCTTGAAGGGCTTGAGTTTCGTCGTATGTTTTCAGGCTCTCACGATTCAAACGATGCCTACCTTGATTTACAGTCAGGCTCTGGCGGTACTGAAGCACAAGACTGGTGTAATATTTTACTGCGTATGTACTTACGCTGGGGTGAAGCAAAAGGCTTTAAAGTAGAGCTTGTTGAAGCGACCGATGGCGATGTTGCTGGTATTAAAGGCGCAACGGTACGTTTTTCTGGTGAGTATGCATATGGTTGGTTACGCACTGAAACAGGCGTACACCGCCTAGTTCGTAAAAGCCCATTTGATTCAAGTGGTCGCCGCCATACCTCGTTTGCATCTGCGTTTGTTTACCCAGAAGTTGATGACAACATTGAGATTGATATTAATCCGTCTGACTTACGTATAGACGTTTACCGTGCATCAGGCGCGGGTGGTCAGCACGTAAATACCACTGAATCGGCAGTACGTATTACCCACGTACCAACCAATACCGTGGTGCAGTGTCAAAACGAGCGCTCGCAGCATAAAAATAAAGCCCAAGCAATGAAGCAGTTAAAAGCGAAATTATTTGAGCTTGAGCTACAGCAGCAAAATGCTGAAAAGCAAAGCCAAGAAGACAACAAGTCTGATATTGGCTGGGGAAGTCAAATTCGTTCATACGTACTTGATGACTCGCGTATTAAAGACTTACGTACTGGCGTTGAAAACCGTAACACTCAAGCGGTACTCGATGGCGACCTAGATAAATTTATTGAAGCCAGCTTAAAATCTGGTTTATAACCACCAAGCTAAAAAAGAGCTAAAAAATGACTGATCAAATCCAAGACGAAAATAAGTTAATCGCTGAGCGTCGCGGCAAATTAGACGCTATTCGCGAAAATTGCCCAGCCAACGGTCATCCAAACCAATTCCGTCGTGAGCATTACACGGCAGATTTGCAGGCTGAGTTTGGTGATAAGAGTAAAGAAGAGCTAATCGAATTACAGCATGTGGTATCGATTGCAGGTCGTATTCTTGCTAAACGTGGTCCATTTATGTCTATTCAAGACATGAAAGGCCGTGTACAAGCATATGCCTCAAAAGACGTTCAAAAAGATTTAAAAGCAAAATATGGTCAGCTTGATATTGGCGATATTATTGGTGTTAAAGGCGCATTGAACAAATCAGGTAAAGGCGATTTATACGTAGAAATGACAGAGTACGAACTGCTGACTAAGTCACTTCGCCCATTACCAGAAAAATTCCATGGTTTATCAGATCAAGAAACTAAATACCGCCAACGTTATGTTGATTTAATTACTAACGAAGCAACGCGTGAAACATTCCGTATTCGCTCACAAGTAGTTGAAGGCATTCGTCGCTTTTTAGCAGACCGCGATTTTATGGAAGTAGAAACGCCAATGCTGCAGGTTATTCCTGGTGGCGCGACGGCACGTCCGTTTGTAACACACCACAATGCGCTTGATATCGACATGTACTTGCGTATTGCACCAGAGCTTTACTTAAAGCGTTTAGTGGTAGGTGGTTTTGACCGCGTATTCGAAATTAACCGTAACTTCCGTAACGAAGGATTATCGACACGCCACAACCCAGAATTCACTATGATTGAGTTCTACCAAGCGTATGCTGACTACATTGATTTAATGAACATCACCGAAGACATGTTACGTACAGTTGCAACTAACGTACTGGGCAGCCCAATTGTGGTTAACACCACTAAAGATGAAAACGGCGAAGTTGTTGACTCAGTAGAGTACGACTTTGGTCAACCGTTTACGCGTTTAAGCATGGCAGATGCTATCTTAAAATATAACCCAGAGTTTGATGCAGCGGTATTTAACGACCCAGAAAACCACTTTGAAGAATTAAAAGCGTACGCTAAACAAGTACACGTTAAAATTCCTGAAAACTGCGTATGGGGCCCAGGTAAGTTCTTATGTGAAATATTTGAAGAAACGGCTGAGCATATGCTTATCCAACCTACATTTATCACAGGCTACCCGTGGGAAGTATCTCCACTTGCACGTCGTAACGACGAAAATCCATTTGTAACTGATCGTTTTGAATTTTTTGTTGGCGGTCGTGAATTAGCAAATGGTTTCTCAGAGCTTAACGATGCACAAGATCAAGCTGAGCGTTTTACTCGTCAGGTTGAAGAGAAAGACGCTGGTGATGATGAAGCAATGCATTATGACGAAGACTACATTCGCGCACTTGAGTATGGTTTACCACCAACGGCAGGTGAGGGCATTGGTATTGACCGTTTAGTGATGCTATTTACTGACTCATCAACTATCAAAGATGTTATTTTATTCCCGCACATGCGCCCACAAGCTGACTAAGCTTGAAGGAATAAACTATAAAATTATTAACGCCGCTAATTAGCGGCGTTTTTTTTGCCTTATTGTTTGTGAGACATTGCCTAAACTTTATATTAGGGCTTTTAATTAATAAGTACTACACTGATAATAAAATGTAAGTACAAAGGGATATTAACCTTTAATTCAGTTTCATTATCATAAAGTTGCCTCACTGCTTAGCAACATTAAAGCAGTGCTATAACTTTTTGGTATGATTGTTTTTTAAACATTATGTTGTATTTATGTGAATTTTTTAGCTAAAATATGGCCGAAATTTGTACACGGTCATTCTTAGTCGTAAAAAATAAAAATTTCTAAAGGACTTAGATAAATAATATGAAAGTTAAACAAGTAGAATCTTTACCCGATGAGAGCACCACAGAGCAACAGCGACAAGCTTATTACCGCGCGTGCATTGCCGAGTTTCAAAAATTGGGCTACCAAGAGCAATATCTTGCTGAACTTACGGATGAACTAGTGCCAGTGATGGGTGTAAACTCAAGCACTCCAAATACCTAACCTGATTAATTTTCAAACTAATTACACTTTAAAACCAGACATGTGTGCAATCTATAGCCATATAGTCACTTTTGTCAGAAAAGTGTTTGACATATTTTCTGAAATCTTTATTATACGCCCCACAAGACGGAGAGGTGTCCGAGTGGCCGAAGGAGCTCCCCTGCTAAGGGAGTATAGAGTTTGTAGCTCTATCGAGGGTTCGAATCCCTCCCTCTCCACCATTTTTTAAATGGCGAAATCTTGTAAACGTAAAGATGGGCGCATAGCTCAGCTGGATAGAGTACCTGGCTACGAACCAGGCGGTCGGAGGTTCGAATCCTCCTGCGCCCACCACTCTTTACACACTCTGCTTAGAGTTAAAACAAGCAAAAATGAAAGTGGGCGCATAGCTC
>NZ_PNDK01000147.1:0-369 GCF_005887265.1 Pseudoalteromonas sp. S1608 | reverse complement strand
AGCGTGATACGTAGAAAAACGAAGACCTTTCTAAAGCAGAATTTTCTAACGCTTAAAAGGTAAATGCTCAACGCTATTACATATAGTGTGATGCCTAAGACTACCATACTAGGGAAGGGAGCCTATGAAAGTTATTAACTAGGATGTACGGTTTTTGCTTTGTGTTAATTAATTTATACCAAAACATTGCATACTTTGAAGGATTAATATTATGAAAAAATTTCAGTCAACTCTTGTACTTATGGCACTTGCTTCTTCATCTGCAGTATTTGCCAGCACAGACTTTGAAACTCTTGATGTAGATGGAAGTGGCGCAATTAGCGAAGCTGAAGCAGCGGGTGCGGCCGAACTTATGGAGCAGTTTGCAGT
>NZ_PNDK01000146.1:0-213 GCF_005887265.1 Pseudoalteromonas sp. S1608 | reverse complement strand
CATTTCAAAAACAAAGCCCGCAATAATAAAAAAAATAAGCCAGTGTGCTACCATACGAATAACAAGCAATAGCGGCAATAATTAATGCAGCTAAAATCAACCATTTTATAAATACATTCATCTCTGTGTGGTTGATTTAATAAAGCCAAAGCCTTTATCGTCATTCTACGATTTTAATAATCCTTTGTTCATCCTTGAATCGTCCATTTAATA
>NZ_PNDK01000145.1:0-262 GCF_005887265.1 Pseudoalteromonas sp. S1608 | reverse complement strand
AATACAACACTAGACACAGTTTCAAAATACGCACTTCTGAAGGTACCCCAAGCTGGTGAATCATCAGATTGGAAAGCATATTGCCTTGCTATGGGTGGCGTACAAGTTAAACGCAAAGACCAAACGTTACGCATTCACTACCAATTGCCCGATATTGTTGACCTTATTACTGGCGAGGTTAGCCGCAGTGAATCTAAATCACCCTACTTTGCCACTAAATATTGCGACCAACCAGCTAACCGAATCATACGCGTTGATTGGG
>NZ_PNDK01000144.1:0-387 GCF_005887265.1 Pseudoalteromonas sp. S1608 | reverse complement strand
TGTAATCATAAGTAATCATTTTTTAACCAAACATCTGGACCTCTGAATGATGGACTGGTATACCAATTACAAAAGCTATATCCCTCACGTGTTAATTTAGACTCAATGTAAAAGCTATTAACAATAGATAAAATTATATATAAAGGTATTGCGCGCAGCATAAGCTTTACCATTAACCTTACTGTTTTTTCATTGCGGAAGTTCAATACTTTTTGTAAACCTGCAATTGTCATTAACACAGGAAATGGAGCCATTACTATTATCGGAGCCACCAAGCCGCTTTCTCGAAGATAATAAAGCGACTCATCTAAATAAACATTTTCAACAACCCCATAATAAGAGAAAAACAAAAACGCAATTGTAAAAAATATAAAAGCAAACAGTCAT
>NZ_PNDK01000143.1:0-310 GCF_005887265.1 Pseudoalteromonas sp. S1608 | reverse complement strand
TAAAAATGAACCTGAATGTGCATTGATATGTACTCATAGAATATTAACGCTCGGTTATATTATTTTAAGTGTTTACTTTATTTTTGGCGCCATAGGTTTAGGATAAAGCACTTACGACTTTGGTGGCGGAGAAACTGCAGGGTCTACGGGGCTTATTATGGCTGGTAATGAGTTAGGAGGAGCCTATTTAGTTGCTTTTACTTATATGCTACATATGTGCTGGAATCCTAAAAGTCAGAAGCTGTATATATTACTTTCTTTATTCACTGTTTTTTGTGGTGTTAGTGTATCGACCAAAACTACTATTTTA
>NZ_PNDK01000142.1:0-363 GCF_005887265.1 Pseudoalteromonas sp. S1608 | reverse complement strand
TTTAATTTCATTGTTTTCTTCCCATTTTAACAACTAAAAATGTAGCTAAGCATTGCTTGCTCTTCTAACTTACCTATACAGGAACTGAGGCGTTGTTAATGAAGACTTAACGCAAATATATTTTTTCATTATCTTAGGATAATAAAACTAGCCCATAAAAAATGTTACTGAACAATCACTAGCTCAAAAAGCAAACAATCACTTTAAACCCCATACGATCACTAGACTTTATGGATGTTATTGTATCATTCGTTCATAGTTTGCTCTATGAATGAACATCCCAGCGGTAAAAAATGACATTTTATATTAATTTTAAAATTCAATAAACCATACTTAAGAAAAGCAAATATTACTATAATAATT
>NZ_PNDK01000141.1:0-261 GCF_005887265.1 Pseudoalteromonas sp. S1608 | reverse complement strand
CATTTTCTTACTGTAGTAGACACTAAATGTCAGGAAGTGATTCAAACATTCTTGGTTGAATGTATCTTTGATGGAATGGATAGCAATATTTCTGTTGGCAGCTCAAGGCGTAAAGCCGAACAAAAAGCGTCCGAAAAAGCATTGAAGATTCTTAAAAATGATTGTTTATACCTTTATATAGCCTCATGAAGTCGAAATAGTGACATTTTTTGGCTTGGTTGCGATTGTTGTTCGTCCTAATGTGGTTAAATCAACCTTGCT
>NZ_PNDK01000140.1:0-301 GCF_005887265.1 Pseudoalteromonas sp. S1608 | reverse complement strand
TGATTTTTCTGCACCACAGGTTAGTGACGAGTATATTGAGTACATTACCCCAATACTCAATAATGAACAGCTGCTCGGCTTTGGATATATTAGAGGCAGCTTAGATTACTTAAATCTGCTAATAAGTAAACTGATTATAATCGTTATCGTTATTATGGCTTTTATACTAATATTTATTTGTTTGATTATTTTAAGGATACAAAAATGGATATCCTGTCCAATTGCTATCTTAAGCTTGTTGTTGCAACACATAGCTAAAAAACATAATTTCTATGCACGAGCGCCTTTAACGAACCTAAGT
>NZ_PNDK01000139.1:0-312 GCF_005887265.1 Pseudoalteromonas sp. S1608 | reverse complement strand
ACTTGCCTAATTGTTATTTTGTACGTTAATTTGAATTTTTAATACTTATTTTGGTAGCTAGTGTGAGCTCAATTTTACTTCAGCAATTTAATGGTTATTTATCCTCCGGTGGCAGTAATCGCTATTTTATTAAGGATTTAACTTGGCAAGTAAAACCGGGGGAAACCTGTGTATTGCTTGTCGGCAATGGCGCCGGTAACTCTGCGCTTGGGTCTACGCTGATTGGTGCAGCCAAGCTACAAAGTGGGCAACGCCATAGTACTTTTAATTATCTACAGTTTGTTTGAAGTGATTTACAAAAGCAGGTATTAA
>NZ_PNDK01000138.1:0-258 GCF_005887265.1 Pseudoalteromonas sp. S1608 | reverse complement strand
ATATTATTTAAAACGTAATCAACCAGCAGATTACTAAACACGACTTTTTTATAGTAATAAACATGCCTGTTAAACATAAAATACGTTTCATAATGAATACCGCAACTAAAAAAGTATTACCCGGAATTTTATTAGCAACAGTATTTAGTACAGCCGCTGCAGTCGCTACAGAATGTAAAAACTACAAGCTACTAACCAATTCAGATCAATGTGCAGCGGGTGAAATAGTCATCAATAGTTATCAAATAATTTATGCTA
>NZ_PNDK01000137.1:0-250 GCF_005887265.1 Pseudoalteromonas sp. S1608 | reverse complement strand
AATTATTCGGAGCAAATACGGGGAATAACCCGAATATCATACATACTTAGATGATCTTACATTAATTACCCCTGCTGTATTAAGAGGTGCTGCAGAAGTAATAGTTCGCGCTATTCAATTATTACAAAAGAATAAAGTATAAAAAGCAACTAATTTATTGTGAGCCTCAACTTGGTAAAAGAGGATTGTATCCTAATACGAGCAATATGCAGCAAGATTATACTCAAGTAAAAATGCTCACTAATTTACT
>NZ_PNDK01000136.1:0-249 GCF_005887265.1 Pseudoalteromonas sp. S1608 | reverse complement strand
TATTTATAGCAACCCCTGACGATTTTACAACCCTACCCACATTAGAGCGTGTATTAATGCCTTTAGTTGCAGCGTTAATAATATCTACATTTGCTGCTTTCACTGTCTTTAAAGATTACCGCTTAGGTATTCCTTTTGTCATACACAGACTCAAGCGCCATTACGGGCAAATGCCACTGTATAACACGGTTAATCAGTTTGTTGGTGGTGCACTGGCGCTGATCAGTGGCTTTTCTGTTGGCCGCGAAG
>NZ_PNDK01000135.1:0-267 GCF_005887265.1 Pseudoalteromonas sp. S1608 | reverse complement strand
CACGTGTGTGTTTAGGTGCTGAGTCGCAAAAAGAAACCCATGTTTCTAAGCATCGTTGAGATAGCCGTTTCTCTTCTAATGCGGAATCAATTGCTCTCTCTGCAATGTATGCAGCTAATCACTTAGCCTCTGTGAAAGCGATTATCACCCTAACAGAATCAGGTAGTACAGCAAAACTTATGTCGCGTATTAGCTCTGGTTTAACCATTTACTCACTTTCACGTGATCCGAGTACTATAGGGCAAACAGCACTTTATCGTGGTGTTT
>NZ_PNDK01000134.1:0-274 GCF_005887265.1 Pseudoalteromonas sp. S1608 | reverse complement strand
TTCCTGGGCGCACAGTGCTATAATCCTGACGCCAGCCCAGGCGAGCGAAAAGTACAGGATCACGCAGCGGAAGATTCTATTACGAAATGATGATGGTGTAAATGCCAAAGCTATTGCTGTTTTATATCAAGCATTAATACAAAACGCTGAGGAAACGCTGTGTGCTCCAGATAGAAATTGTAGTGGTGCTAGTAATTCAGTAACGTTAATGACACCGCTGCGTGCCAAAACGCTCGACAACGGATTTATTTCGTTAATCATTCCACCAACTGGT
>NZ_PNDK01000133.1:0-228 GCF_005887265.1 Pseudoalteromonas sp. S1608 | reverse complement strand
GTCACTGGTTCCAAGAGATATATGATAGTAAGGGTATTAATGGAGCTTTTTGTGAAGCTTTGCAAATAGCTTATCGCCTTCGGCTACTCTACTTGTAAGTTAATATAATAATGCTATATTACCTTGCGCAGTATAATCATTGGCGTTTAAGGCAATAGCATAGCTGTACATTTGCTCCGCTTGCTTTAAATCATCTAATTGTTTAAAGAGAACCCCTAAATTGCCCCA
>NZ_PNDK01000132.1:0-225 GCF_005887265.1 Pseudoalteromonas sp. S1608 | reverse complement strand
CCTAACCGGCTCTATATGTAATGATATCGCCGCTTCGGTGGGTAAAATAAATTGCATATTCTGCAACTCATCAAGCTCAGTCTGTAGTGAGGTGGGTGTTAAAAATATTCCTGTGCTAGATATAGGTTCCCTGCATACACGTTGGCTTTGGATCTTTAATTCGCTCAACCGCCAGCTGCGCTGAATACCTTACGTGTCAAGTACTTCGGGGGCTTCTAATACAGT
>NZ_PNDK01000131.1:0-239 GCF_005887265.1 Pseudoalteromonas sp. S1608 | reverse complement strand
ATTGCGCGTGCATTAGCTTATAAACCCAGCTTCCTATTGTTAGATTAGCCGTTTTCTATTATTGATAGCCTAGTCCTATTTGAGTTAATCGCTGATATAAGACGTATTATTAAAGCTCAACAAGTGTCGGCAGGATTTGTTACTCACTAAAATGAAGAGGCGTTTGGATTTTCAGATACACTTGCTGTTAAGCACCAAGGGAAAATTGCGCAGCAAGGCAAGCCAGAGCAGCTTTTTGC
>NZ_PNDK01000130.1:0-275 GCF_005887265.1 Pseudoalteromonas sp. S1608 | reverse complement strand
AAAATCTCGAATGAGCGCTAAAGAAGGAATTGAGCGCTTAAAATCACATCAAGCTCTTGTGTATGTTGAGCCTGATTACCGAGTGAGCATAGCAAACGCAACTACTGATCCTTGCTTTGAAGATTTATGGGGCTTAAATAATCAAGGCCAAACTGGTTGTACGGTTTATGCTGATATTGATGCACCAGAAGCATGGTCAATTTCAACTGGTAGCCGTGTTGGAGTTGTAGGTGATATTGATACAGGGGTAGATTATAGTCAACCTGATTTAGCTG
>NZ_PNDK01000129.1:0-215 GCF_005887265.1 Pseudoalteromonas sp. S1608 | reverse complement strand
GGTCAGGCGTTGCATTGTATTAATTTATCATTGGGGCTTCCTCAGTCTACATGTCTAATAGGTGCGTTTAGATGAGCAGTAAATCGTGGGTTATTAAACTCGGTGGTGCAGTTCTCAATACTGAAAATGCCGCTAAAGCATTATTTGAAATACTCAACGAGCAAGATGATGCTCAGTTTGTGTTTGTGCATGGGGGTGGCTCATTAGTTGATAGC
>NZ_PNDK01000128.1:0-262 GCF_005887265.1 Pseudoalteromonas sp. S1608 | reverse complement strand
TAGGGTAAATCGTAAAGATCCCATACCACTCTAATTTTTTGTTGACACTCGCTGCGAGTTGGCTGCGCTAATTGTACTCCGTGAATGTACTCGTTCAGCCCTAGTAATTGGTGAGATCGCGATGAGTTTGAGAGTACTGTGTCCGTTTGTTGTGGCGTAGTAAATAGCGCCATAACAGGATTATTAGAGGTTGGTAAGGCAAAGCCATTAGCTGGATTTAATGGATCACATACCACTACATCGACGATTTTATCAAGCGCAC
>NZ_PNDK01000127.1:0-315 GCF_005887265.1 Pseudoalteromonas sp. S1608 | reverse complement strand
TTACGATAGGAATATTAACTATATCATCTGTTTAAGATTTACCTTCGTAACCTTACAATATTGGGTTTAGTAGATGCACGTGAAGCCGATGGTAAAGAACCCTGTTTTATTGCTGACCGAAGTGTGCCACTATGTGCATGGGGTTCTGCACAAGAGCTTTCAAGCGGTAAGGCCACGCCATCGGGTCATTGGTAAATTGCTGGCGTGCCTGTGTTATTTTATTGGGGCTATTTCCCAAAAACACAACAGAGTTTCCCACAAGAAGTTGTAGACGAGTTTATTGCGCGTACAGTTATTCCGGGCATTTTCGGCAAT
>NZ_PNDK01000013.1:0-115733 GCF_005887265.1 Pseudoalteromonas sp. S1608 | reverse complement strand
GAGTGTTTTTTTATGCCTAAAATTCATATTCCCTCACGCTATTTTTAACACGTATACCTGCTGTTCTTTTCTAATTCTACTTTTTGAAAGTGTTATTGCTGAATATTTAGTATGCTATGCACTAAACTCTTTAAAACTTTTTGTAATCAAAATTATGACTGAACTCTATCACTGGTTTGATTTAATAGGTGTGGCGGTATTTGCTATCTCAGGTACCTTGGTAGCCTATGAAAAGAAAATGGATGGCTTTGGTGTAGTTGTACTTGCAACTGTTACGGCTATTGGCGGCGGTACCGTTCGCGATGTGATACTCGACCAGCCCGTATTTTGGTTACACGACCAAAGCTACTTTTATGCTATTTTGGTGGCGGTTCTGGTTACAACGCGACTGATCAATAAACAAAAATCAATTCCGTACTATGTGTTACAAACAGCCGATGCGTTTGGTTTAGCTTTTTTTGCAGTAATGGGAGCACAAAAAGCGCAATTGGCCGGTATGCCTGATATGACGGTTATTATTATGGCCGTGATCACCCCCTGTTTTGGTGGATTGATTCGCGATGTGCTTGCTCGCGATATTCCAATGCTGCTTAAAGGTGAGCTCTATGCTATTACCTGTATTGCTGGTGGTATTGTGTATACCTTAGGTATAAACCTATCTTTAACGGTGGAAGTGGCGATGATCTTGAGTATGTTAATGACCTTATTGCTGCGCTTTTCGGCCATTAAATGGAAGATTATATTGCATGTTTTTAAATATCCTGACTAAACTGGGTTAATACAGCTGTTAACTAGGATAAGGAATGTCGTTAGCCCGTATATTTTCTCGCGCGCAGGTGGGGATCAACGCCCCCGAGGTGATGGTTGAAGTACATTTAGGGAATGGTTTACCCGCCTTTCATATCGTCGGCTTACCTGAGGCGTCGGTTAAAGAGGCCAAGGATAGAGTACGTAGTGCTCTAGAAAACTCGCAATTTGGATTTCCCGATCAGCGTATTACCGTTAATTTAGCACCTGCCGATCTTCCTAAAGATGGTGGGCGATTTGACCTTGCGATTGCGGTAGGTATTTTGGTCGCATCGGGACAAATAGTTTGCCCTGATATTCACAAGTATGAATTTTACGGTGAGCTTGCACTTAATGGTGAAATACGTGCTGTAAATGCCATTTTGCCTTCAGTGCTTGGTGCTAAAGAGCAAAATCGTTGCTGTTTTCTGCCTCTTGAAAACGACAGTTTGGCCAGCCTTGTCAGTGGTGTAAAACGAAAAGCCGTCAGTTCTATTCAAGAGGTATGGGGAGACTTGCTCAATCAACAACCTTTACCGCTTAACATTGCCTACCCTGATTGCACCCAAGCGCCAGATTTTTTACTCGATTTAAGCGATGTAAAAGGCCAACCTGGTGCTAAACGTGTATTAGAAATTGCCGCTGCTGGTGGGCATAATTTACTATTTTTAGGTCCACCAGGGACCGGAAAATCAATGCTTGCACAACGAATGGCCACCATAATGCCAACCATGTCTGATGATGAAGCCATTGATACTGCTGCTTTATATTCAATTATTGGCCACTCAATTGATTTAACCAATTGGCGTCAGCGACCGTTTCGTAACCCGCACCACACTTGTTCTGCAGTAGCGCTGGTGGGTGGCTCGTCTAACCCTAAACCCGGTGAAATATCGTTAGCGCATAACGGTGTGTTGTTTTTAGATGAGCTCCCTGAATTTGAGCGTAAAGTGCTAGACTCGCTACGCGAGCCAATGGAAACCGGAACAGTGACGATTTCGCGCGCGGCCAGACAAATGGAATTTCCAGCGCAGTTTCAGCTTATTGCAGCACTTAACCCTAGTCCAACTGGGTGTCATCATGATAAACGGGCGACACCCGATCAGGTAATGCGCTATTTATCGCGAGTATCGGGGCCGTTTATTGACAGAATTGATTTGCAAATTGAACTACCAAGGTTGAGCAGCGTGGAGCTACAAAGTACAACTACAGAAGAAACCAGTGCTGAGGTGAGGGCACGAGTAGAAGCAGCTTATGTAGTTCAGCTTAAACGCCAAGGTAAAGTAAATGCGCGCTTAAATAACAAAGAGATGAGCTTGCACTGTGAGTTACCACCTGCAGAGCTGCAGTTTTTAGCCAGAGCCAGTGAAAAGCTGGCGTTATCGCCGCGCTCTTATCATAGAGTAATCAAAGTGGCGCGAACTATTAGTGATTTAAAAGGTGCGCCACAAATCAGTTTAAATGAGCTTAAAGAAGCGCTTAATTATCGGGCATTTGAGCGTTTATTATCGCAGTTAACCCAGCACTAAGGCTTTAAATTGAAAGCATATAGCCTTTACCGCGAACAGTGACAATACGTTTTTGATCTTTCTCATCGTTCAGCTTTTTACGTAAACGACCCACTAACACGTCTACTGTGCGATCGTTGGGGCTCCAATCGGGCTGGCCAATTTCTTCTGATATTTTTTCACGGGAAGTCGCTTTACCAGCATTACCAATCAAACAAATAAGCACTTTGTGTTCTGCTTCAGTCAGTCGTGATTCAATCCCACTGGCTGTAATAAGGGTGCGATTATCTGGATGAAGCTTAAAATCGGCGTATTCAATAAACTCTTCACTGTCATCGTCGCTGTGATTATTGGCAACTCGTTTGTATAGGGCGCGCATTCTTAGCTCAAGCTCAAGTAAATCTACCGGCTTGCAAATATAGTCATCGGCACCTTGAGCAAGGCCTGCAATTCGATCGGCTTGTGAGTCACGACTCGATAATAAGATAACGCCAATATCGGTGAGCGTATTTAGCTCTTTGGCAAGTTGTAAACCGTCGCGTTTTGGTAGCACAATATCAATTATTGCCAAGGAAATAGTATTGCGCTGACTTACGCGGCTTTTAACAACATTTAACGCATCGGCCCCGGTGGGGTCAACGTCAATAGAAAACTCGGTATTTATAAAATGATTTTGGATGCGCTTTACGAGTAATTCGTCATCTTCAACCAATAAAACATTAATTGCCATAGTCTGTTATTTTTTTAGTTTCAGCTTTGTATATTAGCATCATTGATGGCCTGTATAACACAGAGATCGTTGTTTTTCGGTAACATTATATTACGAATTGGTCTAATAACATTACTCTTGTAATGCGCACTTTTCACTTGAGCAAGAAAGTGCGCATTATGGTTGCTAATCTTTATACATTGAATCCCACCATTGTGGTTCATTTTTTAACTTTTTGTCAAAGTAAGCCAACATGGTGTTCCACCAATTAAATCGCTTATCGCGCGCAAATATTTGGTGATCCGCTCCTTTGTACTCTATCATTTCAACGTCTTTATTAAGCAGTTTTAGTGCGGTGTACATAGTTAAGCTTTCGCCCACAGGCACATTGGTATCACTGTCACCATGAATAAGCAGTAATGGTGTGGTTACTTTATCAGCATGGAATACAGGGCTATGCTGGCTGTAAAGTTGAGGGTTATTCCACGGGAAGCTATTTTTTGAGGCTTCGCCTGAGTATAAATAACCCCACCATCCTTCACCCCAGTATGACGTTAAGTTTGAAATACCGGCATGCGCAATAGATGCGCTAAACATATCGGTTTTGGTGGCAAGCAGCATAGTCATGAAGCCACCATAAGATGCACCAAGATTACCTACTTTACTACTGTCTACAAAATCATATTTAGCTAAAAATGCCTCTGTGCCTTGCATAATGTCATCGGCGGTATAGTCGCCCCAAGCATTTACATGTTGAGCTGAAAAAGTTTGCCCAAAACCCGTTGCGCCGGTTGGTTGTACAACATAAACCACATACCCGTTTGCTGCCCATAAGTTAAAAGGGTAGCGGCCCGTAAACCCGCGTGTTACTGGTGAGGTGCCACCATAATAATAAACAAGAGCAGGGTACTTCTTGGCTTTATCCAAATTGCTTGGCAGATAAACACGGCCAGAGATTTCTACGCCACGCTTATTGGTAAAGTTAAATTCTTCAAGCGCAGGAATAGTCGTATTGGCATATGCAATCTGGTTTGAATCCCAAATGATCTCTACCTTGTTTTTACTTACGTCTAAGCGCTTGAGTTGTTGAGCGCTCGACGCATTGCTGCCACTAATTAATAACTGGGCATTGCGCGTATTTGAAAAGCTAAATTGCTGCACAATATCAAAGCCTGTATTTAACTTTTTAAAGCGCTGTTTACTCAGGTCAAATAAATACAGTGGTTGGGTATCTTTTTCTGTCACTTTGATTAGCGCATCACCATTGCTTAGTACTTCTAATGTGCCAATTGCGGGGTCAAACTGTTTGCTTAACGCCGTTACTTTTTTGGCATTATCAGTTAGTAAGTACAGCTGGCCATCGTAATTATTAGCCAGCATGTTCTTTGGTAATGTTCTGCCTGCACCATTCTTAAAATCAGGGCCTGCAACAACATAAATATTGTTTGCGGCATATTTAGCTTGATTAAAGGTTTTAAACTTACCTAATGATTTTATGCTGTTGGATTTTAATGTAAGTTCAACCAACTCAGTCTCTGGGTGAGTTGAGGCTTGCATCGCCATTACTGGACGACTTATTAATAGCTTTCCACGGTTGCTGTTAGCATCTTCAAGTTGATGGCTCAATACGCCTTCGGTCAGAGCTTTGGTTAGACCACTGTTGGTATCGAGTAAATATAATTGGCTAACCGTACGGGCATATGACCAACGATCTTGAAGACCTTTATGGTGCTTGGTTAGGCTGTTATTTTCTTCTGGCGATTTTGACCAACTAAATATAATACTGCTGTCGTTATAAAAGTTGAAATTACTTGCGCCTTCAAGGCCAGAAGCTAAAGTTTTAATTGTTAAGTTTTTACGGTTTAGTTGCTTTAATTCACCGTTTAGTAAATAAACTAAAAATTGGTTATTAGGGCTCCAAATGAACTGACTTGGCTGGGCTGCTTCAAATCGGTATACCGTTTGGTTATTAGTATTTTTAAGCTCGGTTGTGGTAATGGCGTCGTTGCCGGTTTTATCACTATAGTGCTTGGTTGTACTTAAGTAATGTTTGGCATCAGGCGACAAAGAGAGGGCACTAATAGTTGGGGCGTCAAACAATTGCTTAGCCGATAAGCGCTTGGTTTTATTTGTCGTTAGGGTCACGACGTCAGTTTCTGCTTTTGGCACAAACTCTAAGCTAACATCATTCCAATTAGCAACCTGTTGAGCGATGACGACCACGGTATGTGAGCCGTTATTTAAAGCAAGCTGATAGCGTTGGTTTTCACCAGTTTGCTTCTCACCATTGATAAAAACCTGGCCTTGCTCTATTCCTTTAATGTTTAAGGAGCCTTGAGTAAACCGGTTAGTTTCCAAATTAAATTTAAGTGCTTGTAAACCGCCTAAAGTAAGCGCGTTAATTTTATCAAGTGGTTGCCACTTGTGTTTTTTACCAAATACAACAAAGCTTTCTGTATTTAATTTAAGTTGTGCAATTAGATTATTTATAATCACATCGCTATGGGGTGTTTGAAATGGCTTAGCTTGCATATCTTCTGCAAGCGGACCAATAAATTGGATTTTTGATTGATCGAGTGGGGCGGCTAAGGTCGTTAAACTCAGACAACTTAATGTTAGTAGGGTTGCTAAGTAAGTAAAACGTTTTGCGTAACGATGCCAAGGTGCGCTTAAATTCATTGTTATGCCTATTATTATTGGGTATTTGGCCAAATATAGCATGTATTGTTATGATGCTCATATATCCAATATAGAGGAAAAAAAGTGACACTATTAATCATTTACATGGTTACAGCGATTGTGATTTCGTTTTTGTGTTCAATAATGGAGGCGGTGCTATTAAGCATTTCGCCTAGTTATGTTGCATTGCTGCGCAAAGAGCGTCCAGTGCTGGCGAAGCAGCTTGAAAAGCTAAAAAGTAATATTGATCAGCCATTAGCGGCTATTTTAACGCTTAATACAGTTGCCCATACTGCTGGTGCCGCAGGGGTAGGTGCACAAGCCGCCGTTGTATTCTCAGATGCTGCAGTGGGGATTGCATCTGCAATTATGACTTTATTGGTACTGGTGTTATCTGAGATTATTCCAAAAACCTTGGGTGCCAATTATTGGCGTGCTTTAACACCGAGTGTGACTTATGGTTTACGTATTTTGGTGATAGTACTTAAGCCGTTTGTATGGGCTGCACAAAAGCTAACCAATTTGATGGGGCAAAAGCATAATGAGGCCTATTATATTCGCCAAGAAATAGAAGCGATGGCCGATATTGGCAGTGAGTCAGGGGCACTTCATGCTGATGAATCAGAGATCATCCGCAACTTACTGCACTTTAGACATGCAAAACTAACCGATTTAATGACTCCGCGTACGGTTATTTTTAAAATTCATAAAGACCTTACTGTTAATCAGTACTTAAGTGAACATGGCTCTTCCTCATTCTCTCGAGTGCTAATTTACGACAAAGATGCTGACGATATCATAGGGTTTGTTCATAAAAACGATATCATGTTGGCATACCACCGCTTAGGTACAGACTACAAAATTAGTAAACTGGTTAAGCCTATTTATACCGTACCGAGTACGCAAAACGTGTCGTCGTTATTACAAACATTACTCACCAAGCGAACCCATATTTGTTTAGTGATCGATGAATACGGTGATGTACAAGGCATTGTAACTCTAGAAGATATGATCGAAGCGTTAATGGGTTTAGAAATTGTTGATGAGCGAGATCAATCTACCAACATGCGTGCCGTGGCTAAACAACGTTGGCATAAACGTTTAGCTGATAGTGAACATATCGTCAGCGCCGACGATAACGAACCTCGTTAGGAGGTCTGTAAATATCAACAGACAAAGGTCAGCAGGCCCTAGTTATTATTTGTTTTAGTGGCTGTTTTTATCCAGTGCTGTGCCCATGAGATAAATTCAGCTTTTGCTTTTGGGCAACTAAACAAAAATCCTTGTATAGCTAAATTTGTTTGATAGTGCTTTAGATAGGCAAGTTCTTCCGGACGCTCAACACCCTCAGCAACAAGCTGTAGCTGCTCTTGGTTAGTCATATTAATTAATGAGCTGACCACCACTTGCGAAAACTTATCGGTTTCAATATGGCTTATAAAAGAGCGGTCTATTTTAACTTCAGTGAAAGGAAGTTGTTTCAGTTGATTAATATTAGTAAAGCCAGTACCAAAGTCATCCAGCGAAATACCAAAACCAAATATTCTGAATCTATTTAAGGTTTCAAGTTGGGTATAGCTTGAAAGCGCATGTTGTTCGGTTATTTCAACAACCACATCACTGGGAAGCACGCCGTACTTTTGTAATAGCAGCAATAACTTATTAGGGCAGTTCAAATCATTTAACTGGCATGGCGACATATTAAATGACAATTTTAAGCTTTCTCCTAATTGCTCTTTAAGCTGCTTTAAGTCACTGCAGGCTTTTTCAAACAGCGTAAAAGTAATGTCATTGATTAAGTCACATTGCTCTGCAAGGCTTATAAAGCGGCTTGGTAAAATAACGCGTTCGTTTTTATTTGAAACAATGCGAGCCAATACTTCAACACTTTGTATTTGGTTATTGTTTATATTTATTTTAGGTTGGTAATACGGTGTTATTTCATTATTTTTTAATGCGCTAATCAGCTTAGCTTTAGTAATTGGGCGCTCTTTTACAAGTGTGTGGCTGTTTAACTGCGCTATTTTGGCAAGTAACGTATTTACCTGATTTAATTGCACAGGTTTGGTAAGGTTACCAATTAAATGCACATTGTGCTGCTTGGCTAGGTCAGCTGCTAGGCTGATTATTTTAGGATCCATTTCAGAAATAATAACAATCGCACCGCAATAGCCTATTTCACCTAAATTACGAATTAACTCCATACCATCCATTTCTGGCATATTCAGATCAGTAAATATGGCGTCATAAAAGTTTATATCAGGCTTTACTTTCTCTAATGCTGTAACTGCACTTAAGCAAGTGGTGACTTCTGGCATTTCGAGCTCATTAAAAATCGCTTTCATAACAATTAAAATGGCTTTTGAGTCATCAACAACGAGTATGTTTGGCAATTGAGTTCGCATTGGTGTCCTTGGTAGTTGTAGCTTACTTCCTGTAATACTAAAAATAGTCGCTTGAAGTGTTTTTGTCAGTCTTTCAGGCATTTTTACCTTAAATTGTCGCTAATAAAATGATGCTAGCTCACTCGTGTTTTTTTGGTGGAAAGGTATACTAGCGGCATAATTTATAATGGTTAGAATAATGATAAAAGTCGAACTCTCTCTGGCAGAGCAACCGTTTACGCTGATGATAGCAGAGCAGCAAGTTGTAAAAATATTTCATGATCAGCAAGCGATTGCATTTGAAAACCCACGTGAAAATTATGTCGAGTTTATGCTTGATGAGCAGTTAATTGGTATTGATAGCAGCGAAGTAAGCCAGCAAAGCTTGGCGCTATATGTAAATAATCAGTTTGCAACTCAGTTAGCTTTACCTGCAGCAGCACAAGGCGAACCTAAAAAAGGGTTTTTAGGGCTCGCGGCGCTTGGCTTTAAATTATTTAAAAGTGCTAAAGTTGTTAAAGTGGCGCTTGCCAGTGCATCGGTAGCGGGTTATGCGTGGCTGTTTACCATTGAATTTGCGTTAATGCTGATTGCTTGCCTGGTGGTACACGAATATGGCCACGTACGAGCTATGAAGTATTTTGGCATTAAAACCAAAGGCATTTATTTAATTCCTTTTGTAGGCGGGTTAGCCGTTAGCGACGATAAAATAACTACGCGCTGGCAAGATGTGGTTATATCACTAATGGGGCCTGCCTTTGGTTTGTTTACTTCTGTACTTGGTGTAGTGCTTTATTACGCTACGGAAATGGAAATATTTGCAGGTGTTGCGGTGCTTAGTGCACTGCTTAATTTATTCAATTTACTGCCTATTTTACCGCTTGATGGCGGGCATGTACTTAAAAGCATTAGCTTTTCAATGCGCTCTTGGGTTGGTTTAAGTGTGTGCTTACTAGGTGTGCTATTTGGTTTATGGCTAAGTTACACCTTTGGTTTAATGTTATTAGTGTTCTTTTTATTTGTTGGGGCGCTAGAAATTGTGTTTGAATGGCGCGGCCGACATTACTCACATTTACTGCCATTAGATAAATATGGACAAGGCTTTTCAGCAGTAATGTATGCGCTGGTAGTTGTAGGCCATGTAGCAGTGATGATGCATTTTGCAGATTCTGAAAATCCAATACTTAGCCTACCGATGACAATTTTATCGAGCTAAAAAAAACAGTATGGCAGATCAAATTTTGCTCACCATGCTATTTTTTGCACGGTATTTTTTAAGGTTTGTATGGCGATAGCAAGATGTTAGTTTTGGTTTGTTTCTTAATGGGGGAATTGGTATGGTACTATCCCTCAGAATGAAAAATAACAAGAAGCCGTGAGCTGATAAAATTATGGATGATGCGATAAAACAACAAGTAAACCAAAGTACAGTGGAATCTTTATTGTACACGCTTTATTGGTTGGCCTTTTTTTCACTGGCGCTCCCAATGGCTTCATACTTGATTATTTTTTTATCGGGTGGTGGGGC
The DNA here is from genome assembly GCF_005887265.1 of Pseudoalteromonas sp. S1608. Classification (GTDB taxonomy): domain Bacteria; phylum Pseudomonadota; class Gammaproteobacteria; order Enterobacterales; family Alteromonadaceae; genus Pseudoalteromonas; species Pseudoalteromonas undina. The sequence goes on along the minus strand of NZ_PNDK01000013.1, from coordinate 106,139 downwards.
ATTATTATTAAATGACATTACTCATTTAGAGCAACTAGATTCGAATCCCGGCTTAGTTTTTATATCTACCTTCCTCACTGCTGTACTTACGCTGCCATTTTTAAAGTCTACTCTTGATGCGCAAAATAAAAGCGAAGTTATTGGGCGTTTAGCAATAGAGAAGGTGGCTCTTTTTCCTTTAATCATTACAGTGCTATTAACAGCGGCTTACGTTTTACTGGAACAATGGCTTTTTGGCTTTATGGAAGTCGCCTTGCCAGGTTTTATGTTAGAAGTTGAAGCACAAACAAACTCGCCTTTAGCTAAAATTATGCTGTTTTTAGCAGCAGTATTTATTGGGCCTATATTTGAGGAAGTAGTTTTTCGAGGAGTTGCATTCTACAGGCTGAAAAAAACAGCCTTGGGAGCTATTGGCGCAATTATTATCCCAAGTATCGTGTTTACATTGTTACATGGGCAGTATGATCAAGTTGAAATTTTTACTTTTCTGTTTGTGTTTTCTTGTTTGATGGGATTAATTCGTCATCTATCGGGTAACTTGTGGTATTGCATTATCGCTCACATGATCTGTAATTTATTAGCACTAGGTGAGGTTATTTGGTGAGATTAAATGACTTATCAGTTAACTTTACTTTCTTACTTAGTTCTTTTGGTTTGCAGCTAGCAAGCGCGATATAAAATCGCGCCTATTTATTACCAAAATACTCACGGATAAAAGCTCAATACCAACGAAATAAACACCCCAGTAATAATCAGCTGTACCACGCAAAACCCCATAATATCTTTAGCTTTTAACCCTGCAATGGCTAATACCGGTAATGCCCAAAAGGGTTGAATTAAATTAGTCCAAGCATCTCCCCATGCTACAGCCATAGCAACCCTTGCCATATCTGCACCAAGCTCTTGTGCTGCAGGTATAACAATAGGCGCTTGTACTGCCCATTGTCCGCCACCTGAGGGTACAAACATATTAACGAGTCCTGCACTAATAAAGCTGTAAAATGGCAAGCTATCGGCATCTGCTATGGCAATAAAGCCCTGTGATATTTGTTGTGCTAGCCCTGTATCGACCATTACCGCCATAATACCGGCATAAAAAGGGAACTGAATTACAATTCCCGCGCCACTTGGAATCGCTTGTTGTAGGCTATTTAGTAAATTGTGGGGGGTCTGATGTAGTGTGATAGCTAAAAATAAGAAAAGCGCTATCACGCTGTTGAGATTTAAGCCGCCACCTGCGATAAAAAAGTAATAACCTAAGTAGGCAAGTCCGAGTAAGCCAATGCCCATGCCAAGCAGTTTGCTTTGCTCTAAATGTTGCGCAGGGCGTGTTATTGTTACTTTATCGGCTAAAGTGTTCTTAAGCAGTGATGGGTCAATATAAACACTGTCTTTTTCACTCGGTAGCATGTAGCGGTTAACCAACGGCATAATAATAAATAAGCCAATCAGAATCGCAATGTTAAAACCTGCGAACAAGGTTTGCTCGGTGCCAATAATGCCCATTGTTGCCTGTGAAAAATGCCCTTCGCTGGCAATGGTTAGTGGTACGGAACCTGCCAATCCGCCGTGCCATACTACAAAACCTGAGTAAGCACTTGCTACTAATAGCCGATAATCTACTCGAGTTTGTTTGGCAATTGCTTTAGCAAATAAAGCCCCAATTACTAAGCCAAATCCCCAATTAAGCCAGCTTGCTAACAGCGAAATAAATGTCACTAAAATAATGGCTTTTGGAGCCGTATTAGCAAGCGTTGCTAATTTTGTTAATAACTTACTTATTAACGAGGTACTGGCGAGCATGTAGCCTGTTACTAGCACCAACAGCATTTGCATGGCAAAGCTTAGTAAGTTCCAAAACCCGCTACCCCATGATGTGATTACCTCAAGTGTAGTTGCAGGAGTCGCTAAATTCGCAATACCCAAGGTAATAATAGTGAGCATAATGACAAATATAAATGGGTCGGGTAAGTAGCGCTCGACGAGCTTAGTAAACGGGCTGGCAACTTTATTGAGCATAATTAATAACGAGTTAGTGAAAACTTATTTGCTAATTAATCATGAAATCTTAGGATTAGCAAACACCGCTTTGAATAACCACTCAGTAAGGCAGATTTTTTAAAGGTTGCTGATGAGGAGAATGTTACTAGCAAATATTTACCTTGGCAGATATTTGCTAGTTTTATAATTAAGCGTTGCCTAACACATGTTTTAAACGATTTTGTACTTCTTGCACCAGTAAGTCAGGCTGAAATTTTGATAAAAATGCATCACAGCCGACCTTTTCCACCATGGCTTGGTTAAAGCTGCCACTTAGTGAGGTATTAAGTACCACATGTAAGTTTTTTAAGCGGTTGTCGTTACGTATTTCATAGGTTAATCGATAACCATCCATTGAAGGCATTTCGGCATCAGTAATCACCATAAGTAATTCTTTTTCAACATCGCGGCCTTCATCGGCCCAACTTTTAAGCATATTGAGTGCTTCCAAGCCATTACTGGCAGGAACGATTTCGATACCAAGCTGCGATAGCGTATCGCTAACTTGCTTGCGTGCTGTTGGCGAGTCATCAGCATGTAGTATTTTTCGCCCAGAGAATTCGTTAACTATAGTTTGGTCTAACACCCCATCTGAAATATTAACCTCGTACTCAACTATTTCAGCCAGCACTTTTTCAACATCAATAATTTCTACCAAGTGCTCCACGTCGTCGCGCTTTACTTTAGTTAGTGCAGTAATGTAATGATTTTTACCCACTGAGCTGGGTGGTGGCATAATGTCAGACCAGGTCATGTTCATGATTTGATCAACTTTACCAATTAAAAAACCTTGGGTAGTACGGTTATATTCTGTCACTACTAAATTACAATCTTCACCATGCTCTTTGTGCGACATAGAAATGGCTTGGCGTAGATCAATCACCGGAATAGATTCACCTCGTATATTGGCAACACCCGTCACCTTAGGGTGAGAGTGCGGTATTTTGCTTAAACGGGGAAGCTTCACCACTTCTTTAATTTTAAATACATTGAGTGCGAATAAATGGCGACTATGTAAATAAAAAAGTAGCAATTCTAAACGATTCTCACCTACAAGCTGAGTACGTTGATCAACTGACGCTAAAACACCTGACATAATAGATCCATTCTTTCCTCATAACTTAATAACTATAGTTTACTCTTATTTTTATTCATAACGAACCGTGAATATTTCGATTACAGTAAAACGTTGCTTAAGTGTTATGATGTGCAGTATCGTGTTACCAAATGATTCAAATAATCAATCGATTAACAAACAATTATGCATCATATTTTTAAACGTATTGTTGTGCTGTTGCGCAGTCACATTGATCAGGTTAGTTGGCAGTCTGTTGTAATAGCAACGTCTTTACACATGCTACTTACTTGGTGCTTATTATTTATGGCTAATGAGCAAGCACTACTTTCGCCAGGGACCTTTTTTTACTACTACACGGTAACCACTTCAACGGTAGGGTATGGAGACTTAAGTCCATCATCTGACTTGGGCCGTTGGATTGTCGCATTAATACAAATACCCTTTGGTTTGGCTTTATTTGGTGTCTTGTTAGGTAAAACAGGGCAAACAGTAACTTACTTAATTAGGCGCGCTATGACTGGTGATAAAAACTTTGCTCACAGTAGTAATCACATTATTATTTTTGGTTGGCATAATGCTCGAACAAAAAAAATGATCGACTATATTTTGGCTGATACTAAACGTACAGACCGCCGTATTTTATTGGCGGTTACTGAACAAATAGAGCATCCATTTTTAAGTAATGAGAATGTTGATTTTGCTCGTTTGACTAGTTTCACCGATTTGGATGAATTAGAACGCGTTGCCATTCGCCATGCCGATAAAGTGATTATTGATGGCCAAGATGACGACCAAACATTTACTACCGCACTGCGTATTAGCCGTTTAGTCAAAGAAGATTGTCACATTAGCGCACACTTTTTTGATGAAACGAAAGTGGAAATGTTATTAGAGCATTGCCACAATGTAGAGTGTAGTAGCACTAAGTCAGCAGAGATTTTGGTGCGCTCAATGCAAGATCCTGGCTCAAGTCGAGTTCAAGAAGAGTTGTTATCTACTTTGCATGGTGATACGCAATTTAGCCTACAAATACCCAGTGATATAAAAACCATGGAATTTGGTAAATTATTTCATCATTTTAAGTACGATCATGATGCAATATTGTTAGGTGTAGCTCATAATTTAAGTGCAAAGAATATGGATTTAAATCCACCTCTAGATTATGCAGTAAATGCGGGTGATATTCTGCATTACATCGCGCAAGAGCGGGTGTTAAGTGGTGAAGTTGATTGGCTTAGCTTGGAAAAATAATGACTGAAGTTGCTTTTTTAATTATTGTTTTATGTGCTTATATTTTTCCTATCATGATAATTCTTAACAGTAAGCGTAGCCAAGGCCATGAAAAAAATGGCTGGCTAGTCGGCGCTATCTTCTTTTCGTGGATAGCGCTGATTCTTTACTTTTCGATTGTGCCCAAGCAAGGGCACGCCAAGAAAAAGTAAAGAATGAGTACCTTTTGTTACTTATTCTAATTGTCTCAGTTTATGCTCAACAAGTGGGTCGTCAGGCACGAGTTGTTGAGCAACTTCTAATAGCTTAATGGCATCATTTGGGCTTTCGTCTTGATGCTTAATAGCTACCTCTATTAAAGGTTGAATATCAATTTTCGCTTGATGCTCTTTAACGTGCGCTGCTTTTTCGTCGATTAAAATAGTGTGAGCCGTACTTAATAGCGCTTGGCGATGTGCCGATTTAGCGTTGGCTTTATTAAGCTTTTTATAATAATCCTCTTTTAAACGCAGTGTTTTTGTTTGCAGCCTAAATTGCGCGATGTCGATTTGCTGATTACGAATAAAATCAACCGCTACTTGTTTATAAAAACCAAACTTATTTAAATAGGTGGCGTGAGTGCCGTGACCCATACCAAACACGCGTAAGTGAGTGAGCTGTTTATAGCGTTTAGCATGTTGGCGGTCAATACGATTGGTTGGGTCGTAAATAATGTAACCCTTGGCATCCCCTAAGTCTAAATCATGGTAGTCACCTTGCCAGTCATATTGCTGAGCAATTTCAGTACTTGAGCGGTCATCCCAAGGGGCGATAAGTTTGTTTTTGGTGCTAACAGGATGGAAAAGCAGTACTTTATCGAGTTTGAGTAACTTAGCAAATGCACCCACAGCAAAGCCGCCACGACTGAGCCCATAGCCTAACTTAGTTTTAAAAGGAGAGAGTAAAGTTGATAGCTGTTCAATAAAAAAGATTAAATTGCGGTTACGAAACCAATTGCTTTTACCCAAATGCTGAAACGCAATAATATTAACATCTTGCTTTTGCGCTAAATGATAGCCCCAAGGGGCAAAGTCTTCAGTTAGATCGCGTTCTTGTATATCGGTGCCCGCAGGAGAAAAAGTAAAAAGTAGGGGTTTAGTGAGGTCAACAAAGTGATATTTTACATACACATCACCGAGTAAATCTTCACCAGAGGTTGGTAGTTTTGCTTGCTTCTCATCATCGCTGAGAGTTAACCATTCATCTAACCAATACAGTAATTTCATTTATCCTCCAGTAAAGCAAGCCGAAGATCATAACAAATTTGGCTCCATAAGAAAATCGAGCGGTGACATGCTGCGCTGGTGGAGTACTATTTTAATGAAGAAAATGTAGTTATTTTAGTGGCTTATTTCGCCATATTTAAAATTTCATGCCAATCATTTTCGGTCACTGGCATGACCGATAAACGCCCGCCTTTTTTAAGTGCTATATCAGTTATAGCAGTATTTGCTTTGATCGCTTGCAGGCTTACTAAACTACTCAAATGCGCCTGATAAGTTATTTCTACCACAAACCAGCGAGGGTTTTCAGTGGTTGCCTTAGCATCGTAATAGTCGCTACTTAAATCAAATTGCGTTGGATCAGGGTAAGCAGCCTTAGTAACCACACCAAGCCCTGCAACGCCAACTTGTTTGCAGCTAGAATGATAAATCATCACTAAATCACCTTGCTTTACATCATCGCGAATAAAATTACGAGCTTGGTAGTTGCGTACACCTTCCCATAGTGTTGTTTGCTGTGGCGCTTGCTTTAAGTCATCAATTGAAAAGGCGTCGGGTTCGGTTTTAAAAAGCCAAAATGCCATATTAGATTTCCTCAATCAGTGAGTTAGTATTTTTTAACTATTGTATAGTATCATTTATAAATTAGGGGATTGAGGAAGAAATAATGAGCCAAGTATTAGATGATTTATTATCGTTGTTGTCACTTGAAGAAATTGAGCAAGGTTTATATCGAGGACAAAGCCAAGACTTAGGTTTTAGAGCGGTGTTTGGCGGTCAAGTTATGGGGCAAGCGCTTTCAGCAGCTAAAGAAACACTGCCTGCGGGGCGTATTGTTCATTCCTTACATTCTTATTTTTTACGTCCAGGCGACGCTGCAAAACCGATTGTGTACGATGTAGAAACTATACGTGATGGTAAAAGTTTTAGCACTCGACGTGTCAGTGCGATTCAGTACGGTAAACCTATTTTTTACATGACAGCGTCGTTTCAAGGTGAAGAGCAAGGGTTATCGCATCAAGCCACTATGCCTGATGTTCCAGCTCCTGAAGAACTGCGTTCTTCGTTAGAGTTTTATCAAGAAAATGCACAGCATATTCCTGAAGCAATCCGTAATAAGTTTATTCGTGAAATGCCAATTGAAATGCGCCCGGTGAACTTTCATAACCCCTTTAAACCTGAAGCCCTAGAACCGGTAAAACATATTTGGTTTAAAGCAAATGGCGATATGCCGGACGATCAACGTATTCATAATTACTTATTGGCGTATGCGTCTGACTTTGAGTTTTTACCAACCGCGCTGCAGCCACATGGTGTGTCGTTTATGCAGCCGAATATGCAAGTAGCGACCATAGATCATGCTATGTGGTTTCATCGTCCATTTAGAATGGATGATTGGATGTTATATACCATTGATAGCCCAAGCGCGAGTTCGGGACGAGGGCTGGTACGTGGGCAGTTTTTTGACCGCCAAGGAAATTTAGTTGCCTCGACGATTCAAGAAGGGGTAATGCGCCAGCGCTAACTCTTTAAAATCCACTATATTGAGTTAATTCAATACAGTGGATAATAAGAGTATGTTACTGACATTGAGCGTGAACAATGTCAGTAATTGATTGCCAAATACGTGCTGGCAACAGTGTTTGCAGTTGCTTGTAGGTCTCGCACAGCTCTTGGCTTCCTTGTAAGCCTGTATCAGATTCACTAATAAGCTTTTGTTCGCGAAGATTGGAAATAAAACTACTAAGTACCTTCTTATCAAAAAACTCCGGCGTTTTAATACCATGTAACGTACCCAAACGCTGTGCCAACACATAGCTTTCACGTTCCAGTTCTGCTTTTGCAATACCTTGGCTGGTTTGAATAAAGCCAATCACAATCGCATAACGTTGCAGAGTAAAGCTTAATGCACGACCAAGCATTTCGAGTTTGGCAAAGCTATCGTTATTTTGAGTCACTTTAATGTTATCACCATCAAGCTCAATTAAGCCTTGATCGCTAAAGTTAGTTAAAATGCGGGTTACATAGCTTTCATCAAGCTCTTGTAAATACCACTCTTTGGCGAATAACGGATAAAAAGATTTTACCAATTGATGGCAGCGAGTAACGCTACTTTGATGCTGCTTGAATAAATGCAGGGCAACTAAACTAGGCACTGCAAAAATATGCAAAATGTTATTACGGTAATAGTTAAATAAGGTTTTTTCTTTATCGTTTATCGCGATTATTTCGCCAAATTCGTCGCTGATCACATCAAACTTATTCAACTTTAAGGCGTGTTCTAGCAGTTGCTCTGGCGTTTCATCGGGTGCGGTTATTTTATTGCTGTAGCTAGCTTCACGTTGTAATCGCAAATAAAACTCAAGCTGAGCTAGCAGTTTAGGTTTACTCAATGCGTGCTTATCGTTGACTAGCAGAATCATCGCCAGTAAGTTAACTGAGTTAAGTGCGGCTGCATTGTTAATTTTAACCATAACCTGATCAGCAAGATTAGCCACCTGCGGCCCTAACCATTGTGGCTTTTGCACGTCGGTAGCATGAATTGACTCGCGCCAGTCTGGCTGGTTGTCATTTAGGTATTGGTTAATAGAAATAGGGTCACCAAAATTTAAATAACCACGACCATAGTTTTTTAAGTTTTTAATCGCTTTAAAAATACCTAATATCGACTCGCCCTTTTTATCATTACCCGCGAGCTCTTTTAGGTAGGTGTTTATTTCCATTACGTGTTCGTAGCCTATGTATACAGGCACAATGGATACTGGGCGATCAATACCGCGCAGCATTGCTTGTAATGTCATGGCGAGCATGCCGGTTTTTGGGGGTAGTAAACGTCCGGTTCTGCTGCGGCCACCTTCGGTATAAAACTTAACCGAATAACCTTTTATAAATAACTGGCTCAAGTACTCTTTAAATACCGCTGAGTAGAGTTTGTTACCAGCAAATGAGCGACGAATAAAAAATGCACCACTGCGGCGGAATATGCCACCTGCAGGGAAAAAGTTGAGGTTGATCCCAGCTGCAATATGCGGTGGTACAAGGCCTTGATGATAAATAGAGTAGGTTAGCAGTAAGTAATCCATATGACTTCGATGACAAGGCATGTAGATTATTTCATGGCCTTTATTGGTTAGGTCATGAATTTGCTCGGTGTACTTTATATCAATGCCATTATAAAGCTTATTCCAAAGCCACGTTAATATACGATCCGCAACGCGGATGGTGGCATCACTATAATTAGCGGCAATTTCATCCAGCAACTTCAAGGCGTTTTGTCGCGCTTGGGCTTGGCTGATGTTTTTTTCAGTGGCCTCGGTTTGAATTGCTTTTTTAATTGTGGGTGATGCTAGTAGTGAGCTAAATAACTGATCACGAGATGGGATTTTAGGCCCTGTAGCAGCCAGCTTTTGACGCTTAAAGTGAACTCGAGCTACACGCAACAGCTTATGAGGAAGTTCATTAACGTCGGCTTTTTCATTAACTAATAAAGATAGGTCGAGTGGCTGGCTAAATCGAATAAAGTTATCTCTTCCTGAAAAAAGTACCACAAAGATTTTTCTAAACCAGCTGGGCGTAAGTGAGTGCGAAAGTAAAGTGCTTAATCCTGGCTTTTCTTTACCCGGCGCTCTGCCCCATAAAATAGTCACAGGCACAACCTGCACATTTTTTTGGCCACTATTTAATAAATGCTCAACAATGTGTTTGCCTTGCGCTAATGCATTGGTAGGTTTTTCTTTATCACCAAATAGCGGGGGAGGGTTTTTAATGCCGATAAAGCGATCTAATGCCTCGTCACCTAATACTTGCTGCTCGGTTGGGTCTGGTAAACCATTTCGTTTACAAACACGTGCCAGTGCCGCTAAATCAAAGCGTGAATTTAAACGCACTATATAAAAGGTCGGGTTTTTAGGGTTCAGCTCAAATTGCTCTAAAGGTTTTTCAGGCAGGACTTTGCTTTTAACAAACAAGCGGCTAATACCACCAGAGATAAGATTTAAACCATAATTTAAAATACGCATTGACTCACCATAAGAGAGTAGTTACCCAAACCAATATGGGTATATAACAGCAAAATTAGCGCATAGGATAACATAATATCTAAAAAATCCCCTGCAGATTAATCGACAAGCTATGACATTATAAAGACATCATCACTTCCATTGCGTTCACTATTAATAAACTTAGCTATTTTTTAAACGATAATAACAAAGTAATAATGTCTAAATAGTTGTTGCATTTATCACCAGTATCATTATAATACGCAGGCTTTCAAAATTCCCTCGGGAACAAGAAAGAAAAAATTAAGCTTGGATTTCAAGCTAATAAACAGGAGTTCCGATTTGGAACTCAACGTAGATATAATCAAACAACCGGCATCTTAATTATTAAGATTGTTTCGGTCGTTTTTTTATGCTCTTTAAATGCTCTTTATATTGAGGTTTAAGAATGTCAAATCAACGCATTCGTATTCGCCTAAAAGCTTTTGACCACCGTTTGATTGACCAATCAACGGCGGAAATCGTGGAAACTGCGAAACGCACTGGCGCACAAGTACGTGGTCCAATTCCACTACCTACACGCTTTGAACGTTTTACTGTACTTACATCACCGCACGTTAATAAAGACGCGCGTGATCAGTACGAGATCCGCACCCATAAACGTCTGATCGACATCGTAGAACCAACTGACAAGACTGTAGACGCACTTATGCGTTTAGACCTTGCTGCTGGTGTTGATGTTCAAATCAGCCTGGGTTAATCGGAAGATTAGAGAGGTTTTAGGAAAATGGCATTAGGTCTAGTCGGTCGTAAAGTGGGTATGACACGTATCTTCACTGAAGATGGTGTATCTATCCCTGTGACAGTTATTGAAGCGACTCCTAACCGCATTGCTCAGATCAAATCTGACGCAACAGACGGTTATAACGCGCTTCAAGTAACCGCAGGCACTAAAAAAGCAAGCCGTGTAAACAAAGCAACAGCGGGTCACTTCGCTAAAGCTGGTGTTGAAGCGGGTCGCGGTCTGTGGGAATTCCGCCTAAATGGTGGTGAAGGCGATTTTGAAGTAGGCGCTGAGCTTACTGTTGAATTATTCAACGAAATCAACAAAGTTGACGTAACCGGTACTTCTAAAGGTAAAGGTTTCCAAGGTGGTGTTAAGCGCTGGAATTTCAGCATGCAAGACGCTACACATGGTAACTCTCTATCTCACCGTGCTCCTGGTTCAATCGGTCAAAACCAATCACCTGGTAAGGTGTTTAAAGGTAAGAAAATGGCCGGTCAAATGGGTAATGAGCAAGTAACAACTCAGAACCTTGAACTAGTTCGCGTTGACGCTGAGCGTAACCTGCTTTTAGTTAAAGGTGCAGTACCTGGCGCTATCGGCGGTGACGTTATCGTTAAACCAGCTGTTAAAGCATAAGTCCTGGAGATTTAGTGATGGAATTAGCAATTAAAGACGCTTCTGGCGCTCTTGAAGTTTCTGAAGCTACTTTTGGACGTGAGTTTAACGAAGCATTAGTACACCAAGTAGTTGTTGCATACGCAGCAGGTGCTCGTCAAGGTACTCGTGCTCAGAAGACACGTTCTGAAGTAAGCGGTGGTGGTAAAAAACCATGGGCTCAAAAAGGTACTGGCCGTGCACGTGCTGGTACAATCCGTAGTCCAATTTGGCGTTCAGGTGGCGTTAGCTTCGCAGCTAAACCACAAGACCACAGCCAAAAAGTAAACCGTAAAATGTACCGCGGTGCGATCAAAAGCATCTTATCTGAATTAGTTCGTCAAGAGCGTTTAATCGTTGTTGAAAGTTTTGGTCTTGAAGCACCAAAAACTAAAGAACTAGTTGCTAAGCTTAAAGAACTTGAGCTTAAAGATGTTCTTATCGTGACTGAAGAAGTAGATGAAAATCTTTTCTTATCGGCACGTAACCTGTACAAGGTTGACACACGTGATGTAGCTGGTATCGATCCTGTAAGCTTAATTGCTTTCGATAAGGTACTAATTACAGCTGCTGCTGTTAAGCAACTTGAGGAGGCGCTAGCATGATCCGTGAAGAACGTCTTTTAAAAGTGATCCTTGCTCCACACATCTCTGAAAAAAGCACAATTGCTGCTGAAGAAAACAACACAATTGTTTTCAAAGTAGTAAATGATGCAACTAAAGCTGAAATTAAAGCGGCAGTTGAGAAGCTTTTTGAAGTAGAAGTAACTGGTGTTCGCACACTTAACGTTAAGGGTAAAACAAAACGTACTGGCATGCGTTTCGGTCGTCGTAGCGACTGGAAGAAAGCTTACGTTACTCTTAAAGAAGGTAGCGAGCTGGACTTTGTCGGCGGCGCCGAGTAATAAGGGGAGTTAGAATTATGGCACTTCAAAAGTGTAAGCCAACTTCTGCGGGTCGTCGTCACCTAGTTAAAGTGGTTAACCCAGATTTACATAAGGGTAAACCTTACGCACCACTATTAGAGAAAAACTCTAAATCAGGTGGTCGTAATAACAATGGTCGTATTACGGTTCGTCATATCGGTGGTGGTCATAAGCAGCATTACCGTTTAATCGATTTTAAACGTACTAAAGATGGCATTCCAGCCACTGTTGAGCGTTTAGAATATGATCCAAATCGTAGCGCAAACATCGCTCTTGTATTATATGCAGACGGTGAGCGTCGTTACATTATCGCACCTAAAGGCTTAAAAGCTGGCGATGCAATCCAGTCTGGTGTTGATGCACCAATCAAACCTGGTAATGCATTACCAATGCGTAATATGCCTGTAGGTTCGACTGTTCACAACGTAGAATTAAAACCAGGTAAAGGTGCTCAAATCGCACGTTCTGCTGGTGCATACGTTCAAATCCTTGCTCGTGATGGTCAATATGTAACATTACGTCTTCGTTCAGGCGAAGTTCGTAAAGTTGAATCTGATTGTCGTGCTACGCTAGGTGAAGTAGGCAATGCTGAGCATATGCTTCGTTCACTTGGTAAAGCAGGTGCAAATCGCTGGCGTGGTATTCGTCCGACAGTTCGTGGTGTTGCCATGAACCCGGTTGATCACCCACACGGTGGTGGTGAAGGTCGTACATCTGGTGGTCGTCATCCTGTGTCTCCATGGGGTAAACCGACTAAAGGTGCTAAGACGCGTAAGAACAAGCGTACGGATAAATTTATAGTACGTCGTCGTACTAAGTAATATTGAGGAATAGCCATGCCACGCTCTCTCAAGAAGGGTCCTTTTATAGACCTACACTTGCTGAAGAAGGTAGAGAAAGCTTTGGAAAGCGGTGAAAAGAAGCCAATTAAAACTTGGAGCCGTCGTTCAATGATCATACCTAACATGATCGGATTGACCATTGCTGTCCATAATGGTCGCCAGCATGTACCAGTTTTCGTTTCTGACGAAATGATCGGTCACAAACTAGGTGAATTTGCACCAACTCGCACTTACCGTGGCCATGCTGCGGATAAGAAAGCGAAGAAACGTTAAGAGGGGAAGATAAATGCAAGCATTAGCTAAACATAAATTCGCCTCTGGTTCGGCGCAAAAAGCACGTCTAGTTGCAGATCAGATCCGCGGGTTACCTGTCGATCGCGCACTAGAAATCCTGGCGTACAGCCCGAAAAAAGCGGCTGTATTAGTTAAGAAAGTACTTGAGTCTGCTATTGCTAACGCAGAGCATAACGAAGGTGCTGACATTGATGAGCTACGTGTAACAACGATCTTTGTGGACGATGGTCCAACAATGAAACGTATTATGCCACGTGCTAAAGGACGCGCAGACCGCATCCTTAAGCGTACAAGCCACATCACTGTTGTGGTTTCAGATAGCTAGGAGATATAAGTAATGGGACAAAAAGTTCATCCTACTGGTATTCGCCTAGGTATATCTAAACCTTGGGTTTCTACCTGGTACGCGAATTCAAAAGATTTCTCTGCACAGCTTTTTGGCGATCACAAAGTACGTACATTCCTTACTAAGGAATTGAAAGCGGCTTCTGTGTCTAAAATCGTTATTGAGCGTCCAGCAAAATCTATCCGAGTAACTATTCACACGGCTCGTCCGGGTGTTGTTATCGGTAAAAAAGGCGAAGACGTAGAAAAATTACGTCAAGCGGTAACTAAAATCGCTGGTGTACCTGCTCAGATTAATATTTCTGAAGTACGTAAACCAGAACTAGATGCACAACTAGTAGCAGACGGCATTGCCTCTCAGCTAGAGCGTCGTGTTATGTTCCGTCGCGCTATGAAGCGTTCGGTACAAAATGCAATGCGCATCGGTTCTAAAGGGATTAAAGTTGAAGTTAGCGGTCGTCTTGGCGGCGCAGAAATCGCACGTTCAGAATGGTATCGTGAAGGTCGTGTACCTCTACATACTCTTCGTGCTGATATCGACTACGCAACTTCTGAAGCCTTAACCACTTACGGTATCATTGGTGTTAAAGTTTGGATCTTCAAAGGCGAAGTTATTGGTGGTTTACCACTAGTACAAGAGCAAGAGAAGCCAGCTAAACGCGCACCAAAGAAAGCCAAAAAAAGTGCTAAGTAGAGGTAGCGAGTAATGTTACAGCCAAAACGTACAAAATTCCGTAAAATGCATAAAGGCCGCAACCGTGGTCTAGCGCAAAACGGTAACAAAGTAAGCTTCGGTACTTTCGGTTTGAAAGCTACTGGTCGTGGCCGCATGACTGCTCGTCAAATCGAAGCAGCTCGTCGTGCTATGACACGTCACGTGAAACGTCAAGGTAAAATCTGGATCCGTGTCTTCCCTGACAAGCCGATCACAGAAAAGCCTCTTGAAGTTCGTATGGGTAAAGGTAAAGGTTCTGTTGAATATTGGGTTGCTGAAATTCAGCCTGGTAAAGTACTTTACGAAATGGAAGGTGTTTCAGAAGAGCTTGCTCGTGAAGCGTTTAACCTTGCTGCTCGTAAGCTGCCATTCAAAACAACTTTCGTAACTCGGACGGTAATGTGATGAAAGCAAACGAACTAAAAGATAAAAGCGTAGAAGAGCTTAATGCTGAACTTCTAGGTCTTCTTCGTGAGCAGTTTAACCTGCGCATGCAAGCAAGCACTGGTCAGCTAGCTCAGACACACACGCTAAGAACAGTACGTCGCGATATCGCGCGTGTAAAAACAATTATTAACCAGAAGGCAGGTCAATAATGAGCGATAAAATTCGTACTCTTCAAGGCCGTGTAATCAGCGACAAGATGGAAAAATCTTTCACTGTTGCTATCGCACGTTACGTGAAGCACCCAATCTATGGGAAATTCATCAAACGTACGACTAAGTTACACGTACATGACGAAAATAACACTGCAAAAGCGGGTGACACTGTCACTATCCGTGAATGCGCTCCAATCTCTAAGAACAAATCTTGGACTTTGGTAGATGTTGTTGAACGTCCAAAACAAGCTTAATTTTTAATTAAGTCTGTTTTATAAGAAACCCCAGCTTTTGCTGGGGTTTTTTTTGCGTTTAAAAAAGCGATAAGTTTAAATTTTAAGTCGACGCTCGCAGTGAGCTTACTAGCCGTAACTTAGTTCTAAACCCGAGGGTAAAGAAGTAATCTAAATAAAAAAGCCTTTGCAAATGCAAAGGCATATGCTTTTCTGCGAAGCCCGAAGCCTTTTACCAAATCATCTCTACAAATTTAGGATGATCGATATACGGGTTACGGTTTCCCTGAAATTCAAACGCTGCTTGGTTGCGGTCTAATTCCATTTGGCTAACAGGATCGTTGTTGTGCCACTTTAACAACATGGCCACAACCCAGCTTTCAAATACTTGGGTACTGGTGCCATTAAGCACGTCATTACTAGCTGCTGTGTTATTTTGCCAAGCACCAATTACGTTTTGATAGCGGGTTGCCATGTAAAAATAAGCACGAGCAAAGTCACCTTTAAATTCATCAATAGGTTCAAATACAGTACCGTTGTAATTAATCGTATTACTTGCAGAGCCTAATTTACTGCCGTTGGTTGAGGTAAACGAAGCGCTTGCTACTTCACCGAACGGGAAGTTGCTTCGTTTTGAATTTACATAGCCGTCAGTGGCGTAAATATGATGAACATCAGAGTTCATCGGTTCAACTTTTCCACCAAACCAACTTTTAGGGAACGAATGCTCTCGGTTGTAGCAATCTGCCTCACCACTGTAGGTGCCACATTGATCGCTAACGGCTGTGTATGTGTAGCTATCAGAGCCATTGGGCTTCTCGCTGTACATATCTAAAATACTATTATCGTTTTCAAAGTATTTATCACGCGCCGATGCGTCGTAAAAACTCCAAATAGCGGAATACCCCTGAGCATTATGATTATTAATAATGTTATAAAGCTCAGTTTTTAGCGTGTAACCAGACAAGCCTTGAGTTGTTACATAGTAGCCGGTTGGCGTCGGTGTTGGCTTAGTGCTTCCTAATGAGAAAGCGGTAGCCTCGGTTGTTTGAAAACTAGCTCCACTGGCGAGCAATGTGCTTTCATTATTCAAGGCGTAGCTACCACTGCCATATGAACAGCAAATACCATCGCCATAGCTGTCATTAATAGTAAATGTATACTCACCATCGGCTAAGCATAATTGTTCGGTATATTGGGTGTTTGCAGCATACCCACTTCCGCTTGCAACGGCACCGGTTTGGTTGTGCGCTATTTGCCAGCTGGTTTCTTCGCCGTAGTTATCTGTGGTTAGGCTAAAAGTAAGGCCGTTATCTGCGCAGCTTGGAGAGCCACTGCTGTCATTACTAGGCAAGAAGTTATCAACATAAACTAACTCGCTACCATCAAATCCCGTTGTATCATAAAAGCGTAAGCCGACATCAATGGTTTTATTACTATCGGCTGTGTAGCTGTAAGTAATGGTTTGCCATTGGTTGGTTTGTGCTGGATTTGAATAGCCTTGATAACCATCTATCAACAAACGCGCCTTAAGATGGCCTTCGGTATGATACACATCTACTGAGAACTCATAAGTTTTACCCATTTCAACAGCGACTTGCTGCAAAAAATCAGTATTGCTTTGTGTGCCTGTATTAACGCTAATCGCTGCTGCTTGTGAGCCTGTGCTTACGACTGTGCTGTTGGCAGATACGTTAATACCGCTATCAATCACTGTCCACGCATCTGGGGTGTTGCCACTGTATTGTTCAAAGTTGCCATTAACCACATTAGCCATCGCGGGTAATGAGGATAATAACAAGGTGCTCAAAAGTAATTTGTTTTTATATATACCGTGTAACATAGGTGTTCCTATTTTATAGTTTTGCGTAATATACCTTAGAACATTAAGGTTACAAAATTGTTAAATTAAAATTTCATAAAAGACAATAAAACCCTTTTAGGTCTATTTCGCAGGTTTTTAGGTAACTTAATAACTAAATGGAATATCAAAGCAGATTCTATTCTTTTTTTATCTATGCTTAGGCGGCTATCCTGCATACTCAATTAACCTCAACAGAACTTTCTGAGTGAGGTGGCACTCATTTTAAACAATGTGAACAAGCATTGTGTTTAACGTTCAGGGTTATGAGGAAAAATTCATGTTGTTAGGTCAACTCAATGCGCTAGCAAGTCCGCTTTCGCAAGAGCAAGTACAAAAGCTACAAGGTTTAGTGGCTGAGCTTAATCCAATTCAGCAAGCGTGGGTTAGCGGCTACTTAGCTGCTAATGCTAATTCTGCAGCGCTAGGCGCACCAGCTTCAGTTACACCCGCAACCTCGGAAGCGGCAGCGTTGACCATTTTATATGGTTCGCAAACAGGTAATGCTAAAGCGGTGGCGACTAAACTTAAAGAGCAAGCTGAGTCTCGCGGCTTAGCAACAAAACTGGTTAGTATGTCAGATTACAAACCGACAGCCCTGAAAAAAGAAAAGTTTTTAACCGTTGTTGTATCGACTTACGGCGAGGGTGAGCCACCAGAAGACGCCGAAACACTGTATGAATTTTTAATTACTAAAAAAGCGCCAAAGCTTGATGGTGTCAAAGTTGCAGTATTAGGTTTAGGTGATTCTAGCTATGAATTTTTCTGCCAAACAGCTAAAGACTTTGAAGAGCGTTTAACTAAATTAGGTGCAGAGGTTATTCATCAACGCGCCGACCTAGACGTTGATTATGATGACGAAGCAGCCACTTGGATTGAGGGCGCATTAAATGCGTTTGAACCAGACTTAAAAGCCCAGCAAGGTGCGACAGGCGGTCAAGTTGTTTCTATGCCATTTGGCGCTCCTGCAGCAGCGGCTAGTCAGTACACAAAGCAAAATCCGTTTGCGGCAGAGCTAAGCTTAGTGCAAAAAATTACCGGTCGTGATTCAACCAAAGATGTACGCCATGTTGAAATTTCACTAGAAGGGTCAGACATTACGTATACACCTGGTGATTCACTCGGTATTTACTTTTTAAATGATGAAGCCCGTGTAGATGAGCTACTAGCGCAAACGCAAATTGATCCAACTAGCCGCGTTAAACTTGGCGATGAAGAACTCAGCGTACGTGATGCCTTAATTGAAAAACTAGAGCTAACACAATCCTACCCTGGGTTTGTTGAAAAGTACGCCACGGCTACAGGCACGCCTGAGCTGCTTAAACTAGTAGAAGATAAAGGCGCAATGCGCGAATACATTGAGCCTCGTCAAATCTTTGATGTGGTTGCACAAAACCCAGCTAAATTAGAAGCGCAAACACTAGTTGATTGCCTGCGTAAATTACAAGCACGTTTATATTCAATTGCCTCTAGCCAAGCTGAGGTTGAAGATGAGGTGCACTTAACTATTGCATTGGTTGAGTTTGAAGCGTTTGGCACAGAGCACTTAGGTGGTTGTTCAGGGTACTTAGCACGCCGCGCAGAAGAAGGCTGTAAAGTAAAAGTATTCAGTGAACATAACGATAACTTCCGCTTACCAGTAAGCGATGACACACCAATTATTATGGTTGGCCCAGGTACTGGTATTGCGCCATTTCGCGCCTTTTTACAAGAGCGTGATGCACGAGAAGCAACAGGTAAAAACTGGCTGTTTTTTGGTAACCCACACTTTACTCAAGACTTCTTGTACCAAGTAGAAATTCAAGGGTATTTAAAGTCAGGTTTACTAAGTAAGGTCGATGTGGCGTTTAGCCGTGACCAAGCAGAAAAAGTTTATGTACAAGACAAGTTACGTAAAAACTCAAAAGAAGTGTTTGATTGGTTAGAAGCGGGAGCTCATTTTTATGTGTGTGGCGATGCTAACCGCATGGCAAAAGATGTGCACAATGCCTTAGTTGATATCATTAGCGAAAACACTGGTAAATGCTATGAAGACGCAGAGCAGTACTTAAAAGACTTAAGAAGTGCAAATCGCTATCAGAAAGACGTGTACTAAGTGCACATTGCTTACTTTATAAAAAATAACGCTAACAGCCGTCACTGTAACAAATTTAGGATTAAACATGAGCGAACAAGATAAAAACGTAAAGCTTTCTGATAACGAGCGTTTGAAAAGAGAAAGCAACTTTTTACGTGGCACCATAGAGCAAGATTTAAAAGACGAGATCACAGGTGGTTTTACCGCCGATAACTTCCAGTTAATTCGTTTTCACGGCATGTATCAACAAGATGATCGCGATATTCGTCCTGAACGTGCTAAACAAAAGCTAGAGCCACTGCATAATGTGATGCTACGGGCACGTATGCCTGGCGGTATTATTAAGCCAGAGCAATGGCTTGCAATTGATAAATTTGCTGGTGATAAAACCAGTTATGGCAGTATTCGTTTAACTACTCGCCAAACATTTCAGTTTCATGGTGTATTAAAACCTGAAATTAAAGGTATGCATCAATTGCTTAATAGTGTTGGAATTGATTCTATTGCCACCGCCGGTGATGTTAACCGTAATGTATTATGTACTACCAATCCGGTTGAGTCTGAGTTACATCAAGAGGCCTACGAGTGGGCGGCAAAAATTTCTGAACACTTATTACCTAAAACGAAGGCATACGCTGAAATTTGGCTCAATGGCGAAAAATCTGAAACTACAGAAGAGCCTATTTTAGGTTCAACGTATTTACCGCGTAAGTTTAAAACTACAGTGACGATCCCACCTAATAATGAGGTGGACGTACATGCTAACGATTTAAACTTTGTGGCGATTGCTGAGGATGGCAAACTCGTTGGTTTTAACGTGCTAGTAGGCGGCGGTTTGGCGATGACCCATGGCGATACAGCAACCTACCCACGTAAAGCGGACGACTTTGGCTTTATTAGCCTAGAAGATACGTTAAAAATTGCTGAGCACGTGGTATCTGTTCAGCGTGATTGGGGCAACCGCTCAAATCGTAAAAATGCAAAAACTAAATACACACTCGATCGTGTTGGCACTGAGGTATTCAAAGCTGAAGTTGAAAAGCGCGCAGGCGTGAACTTTGCACCAAGCCGCCCTTATGAGTTTACTCACCGAGGGGATCGTATTGGTTGGGTAGAAGGCATTGATGGTAAGCACCACTTAACCTTATTTATTCAAAGCGGTCGTATTTTAGACTACCCAGATAAGCCGCTTAAAACAGGGTGTCGCAAAATTGCAGAAATTCATCAAGGTGATTTTCGCATGACGGCAAATCAAAACTTAATTATTGCCGGTGTACCGGCCGATCAAAAAGCAGTAATTGAAGAAATAGCCCGCAATCATGGTTTGATTGACGATAAGGACACTGAGCAACGCAAAAATTCAATGGCGTGTGTGGCATTGCCAACTTGCCCATTAGCTATGGCCGAAGCTGAGCGTTACTTACCGAGTTTAATTGAAAAAATAGAAGGCTTATTAGCCAAACACGGGGTGCCAAATGACAGCATTATTATGCGTGTAGTTGGTTGTCCGAATGGCTGTGGTCGTGCCATGCTAGCAGAAGCTGGCTTGGTCGGCAAAGGCCCAGGTAAGTACAACGTTTACCTTGGGGGGAATACTGAGGGCACACGTATTCCAAAGCTTTACCTTGAAAATGTTGGCGAAGAGGTTTACTTAGAAGCATTCGATAAACTCATTGGGCAATGGGTTAGTGAGCGCAATGAAGGCGAATGTTTTGGTGATTTTGTTATTCGCAAAGGTATTGTTGCAGAAGTAAAAGTATCCGTTACCGATTTTTACGCATAATTTAAAAGCAGCGCAAAGCGCTGGTGAGGTTTAAAGTTGACCATGAGTGAATTTAAAAACATATTACAGCTAGATAAGCAAAGCCAACAGGCTATGTTAGCTGATGCGAACGGTTTGCTGGCTGACATGAGCGCAGAGCAGCGCGTTGCATGGGCACTTGAAAATTTGCCTGACACTGCGTTTTTATCATCGAGCTTTGGTATTCAGGCTGCAGTTATGTTGCATTTAATGACTGCACAGCGCCCAGATATACCTGTGGTATTAACCGATACAGGCTACTTATTTCCAGAAACCTATCAGTTTATAGAGCAAATGACTTCGCAGTTATCACTTAACCTAAAAGTGTATAAAGCGCAGCTGAGCCCTGCATGGCAAGAGGCTAAATTTGGAAAATTATGGGAGCTAGGTGAGGCAGGCATTAAGCAATACAACCAGCTCAATAAAGTAGAGCCAATGACACGCGCTTTAAAGGAGCTAAATGCGAGCACTTGGTTTAGTGGCCTACGTCGAGATCAATCTTCAAGCCGTGCTGAAAAGCAAGTACTAGAAATAAGCCGAGGTACGGTAAAAGTGTATCCCATCATTGAATGGAATAATCGCGATGTATATCAGTATTTAACAAAGCATAATTTGCCATACCATCCATTATGGGAGCAAGGTTATGTGTCGATGGGGGATGTGCACACCACGCGTAAACTAGAGCCCGGCATGAGTGAAGAGGAAACCCGTTTTTTTGGCTTGAACCGTGAATGTGGCTTACATATTGATGGTGATGGAATTTAATTACCTTATTATTCAAAGCTATAAAATGAAAAAAACGCAGCCTTTGCTGCGTTTTTTATTGTTTAATATTTGCTGAATTGATTCTTTTTTATTATATTGGTTGTGATGATGGATTAAACACACAGCAGGAACGCTATGAAATACTTCACCTATTTAGCAGTGTCAGTGATGATAATTGCTGTTATCTTATTGTTTTATATTAAAAAACCCAATGGCCAGCCTTGGCTAGGTACCTCTCATATTTATAATGAATCAACAGAGATCAAGAATGAAATGATAGCGCTTTCATCTAGCGCGTTAGATAGTATTACCTCAGCAATTACAACAGCGGGTGAAAAAATCACTGGGGCTACCTTTGAGACAGAAACTCCTAAGCCAATTTATAAATGGCAAGACGAGCAAGGACAATGGCATTTCTCAGATGTACCAAACAAGAATGGTAAAAGCGAAGTGGTAAAGCTTAACCCCGCCGATATTAATGTAGTGGTTGCAGAAGATACCGCCATTTTGAGTGGCAGTGCTAAATCAGCAGTAAAGCCTTTTCCTCAGCGAGCACCAGCGATATACAACAGTGAATCAATTAATAAGCTGTTTGAAGATGCTGAAAAAGCTAAAAAGAGAATAGAGCAACGCAGTAAAGAGGTCGAAAGTTTTAGCGGCTTTTAGTTTTGGGGTGTTTTTGCTGTGTCTTCAAATAACGTTTTTCTGCTTCCATTAATAATATAGTTAAGTATATTTTTGTGGGCAACGATAAAAGTACGCCAATTGCAATACAGGTAGCTGCAGTAATAATACCTTTAATGCCGAACTGGTTGGTAAAGTAGCTCGATACAATTAAACCATGGCCTGTCACTATTAAGCACAATCCAAGCAAAATCGATGTTTTAAGTAGTCTTATTATTACAATTGAAGACATAGCGACCTCTGCGCAGCGTGTCTTCTTAGTGTATGTAATCTTTATAAAGCGGCATTGATTTAGCGCAAGCATCCATTAATAATATAAAAAAGCCCAGCTCATTACTGAGCCGGGCTGCATTTTCGTTTTAAGTTGTTAGTCGAGCATATTGCGCAGTACGTACTGTAAAATACCGCCATGTTTGTAGTAATCCCACTCTTTCGGAGTATCAATACGCACATCGGCACTAAAGCTAACTTGTTTACCTTCACTGTTAGTCGCAATCACACTGACTTCGTCGGTTTTATCGTATAACCCTTGAATATCAAATTGCTCTTGCCCAGTTAAGCCTAGTGATTCATGGCTTTCACCTTCTTTAAATTGTAAAGGAAGCACGCCCATACCAATTAAATTAGAGCGGTGAATACGCTCATAGCTTTGTGCTATCACAGCTTTAATACCGAGTAATAATGACCCTTTTGCAGCCCAATCTCGCGAAGAGCCAGTTCCATACTCTTTACCTGCTAGAACCACTAGTGGTGTTCCACTTTCTTGATATGCCATTGCCGCGTCATAAATACTTTCTAGCTTATCATCAGGTTGAGTGCGGGTAACACCGCCCTCGGTACCTGGAGCTAGTAAGTTTTTAAGGCGCACATTAGCGAACGTACCGCGCATCATTACTTCGTGATTACCACGTCGTGATCCATAAGAGTTAAATTGCGCTTTTTCAACCCCATTTTCTTGTAGGTAAAGCCCTGCGGGTGCCTCTGCCTTAATTGCACCTGCTGGTGAAATATGATCGGTAGTCACCGAGTCACCCAGTTTAGCTAAACAACGCGCACCCTCAATAGTTGGAATACCTGGTGGTTCAACACTCATACCATCAAAGAAGGGGGCTTTTTTAATATAAGTCGAAGCACTGTCCCAATCGTAAAGTTTACCATCAGGTATTTGAATTTTTTGCCAGCGACTGTCGCCATCGTAAACATTGGCGTAGCTTTTTTCGAACATCTCTTTAGTTACCGTACTTTTTACTAGTTCACTTACTTCTTTAACGCTCGGCCAAATATTTTTAAGGTAAATATCGTTACCATGCTTATCTTGCGCGAGTGGCTCGTTGTAAACATCAATATCGGTTCTACCCGCTATGGCATAGGCAACCACTAAAGGAGGCGACGCTAAAAAGTTCATTTTAACATCTTGATGTATGCGCCCTTCAAAGTTACGGTTACCCGATAAAATTGAGCTTACAACTAATTTGTGTTTTTGAATCGCCTCACTAATTTCATCAGCAAGTGGGCCTGAATTACCAATACATGTGGTACAGCCATAACCAACTAAATTAAAGCCAAGCGCATCCAAGTCATCCATCAACCCTGCTTTTTCAAGGTAATCGGTGACCACCTGAGAACCTGGTGCAAGTGAAGTTTTAACCCAAGGTTTTACATTAATACCTAACTGACGTGCTTTTTGAGCTACTAAACCGGCAGCTAAGATAACACTTGGGTTAGATGTGTTTGTACAGCTAGTAATTGCAGCAATAACACAGGCACCATCATTTAACTCAAACTCTTCTCCATTAAAGTTTACTTTTGCTGCGCCCATAAACTGCGCTTCATCAGTTGGTTCATCTGGATTGGTAGTAGGGCCTTCGCTTTCAATACGCGCTTGCTCTTCATCGCTTTTATCACGACGTGCCATACGCTCGTCTTGAAAGTCTTTTAAGTGCTGACCAATAACCTTGCCGGCTTTATCCAAAGTAATTCTATCTTGCGGGCGTTTAGGGCCTGCTAGGCTTGGCACAACATCATCTAAAGTTAGTTCAAGCTTATCGGTATAATGTGCTTCGTCGCCATCGTTACGCCATAAGCCTTGGTGTTTAGCGTAATCTTCAATTAGTTTAAGCTGCTTCTCATCGCGATTAGTTAAGCGTAAGTAATTAATCGTTTCATCATCAATAGGGAAAATACCACAGGTTGCGCCATACTCTGGCGCCATATTAGCGATAGTTGCTCTATCGGCAAGTGGTAAGTCGGCAAGGCCGTCACCATAAAACTCAACAAACTTACCTACCACACCGTGGTTACGCAGCATTTCAGTAACAGTAAGTACTAAATCGGTTGCTGTAGTGCCCTCAGGTAAGCGACCATTTAATTTAACACCCACAACCTGTGGAATAAGCAAGCTAATAGGTTGGCCAAGCATGGCGGCTTCGGCTTCAATGCCGCCTACACCCCAGCCAAGTACGCCTAAACCATTAATCATCGTTGTATGAGAATCTGTACCGACTAGTGTATCTGGATAGGCTAACGATTTGCCGTTTTTTGTATCATTAAATACTACGCGGGCTAAATACTCTAAATTCACTTGGTGAACTATACCGGTTGCAGGTGGTACAACTTTTAAGTTATCAAATGCGGTTTGTCCCCAACGTAAAAATTCGTAACGCTCTTTGTTACGCTCATATTCTAATTTTGAGTTTAAGTCGAATGAACCATCTTTACCGTAACCATCCACTTGCACCGAGTGATCAATTACCAGCTCAGCAGGAGAAAGTGGGTTTATTTTTGCAGGATCACCACCGAGTTTTTCCATCGCATCACGCATGGCAGCTAAATCAACAATTGCAGGGACACCAGTGAAATCTTGCATTACTACGCGGGCTGGAGTGAAAGCTACCTCGGCAGAGGGCTTCGCTTTTGGATCCCAATCTAATAAGGCCTGAATATCTTGTTCTTTAATATTCACACCATCTTCGTTACGTAGTAAGTTTTCTAGCAATACTTTTAACGAGAAAGGCAGGCGTTTGGCTTTATCGCCAAGTCCCATGAGCGAGTTGATATGATACTGCTCGCCATTGATAGTGAGTTGTTGTTGGGTGTCGAAACTATTTTTCATTATTTGTCCCTTCAATAAATTAGATTAATATTCTTGTAAAAGTGACCTCTGTAGTGATTTGCAAAGTGTGTACCATGATAAAAAATACCATATTGTATAATTTATTTTGGTCGTTATTTAAATAGAGATGAAGGCCAAAAGTTAAAATTCAAGGGATACTCTGAGTAATAATTGGCCACAAAACTAAACTCAAAAAAGTGCTATTTAAAGTAGTCCTGTTGTTTTAAATGGAAACTTAAATACACCAATGCAATCGCAATTATGGTGACTGCAATAGGCATAAGAATAGCGCTAATACCAAACAAGTTGATGCTATTAATAATCATAAAATTATAGTATTGCTGAGCTAAAATCGCTGCCAAAGAGATTATTAATGTTAATCTGGCTAGAGACTTTTTGAATAACAAAAGTACGCATCCTAATGCGCCGCCAAATACCGCAATAGCAAACGCTAAAGTAGCCCATAGAGGTTGGCTGTTATAAGCAAGTTGTTGTTCTTCAGGTAGTTTACTTATCATCTCTGGAGAGAGAAACAGCTGCATGACAAATGCAAGAATACCTAATATGTTCCATAATAAGGCAGTAATAAGTACGGGTTTTATCCAGCGGTTTGAGGTGTTTTCTGACATGTAAGCATCTATTTTTTATTATTGATATTCTATTAAAGAATAAAAAAGCCAGTGATGCAAACTGGCTTTTAATAACACATATAACTTAAGCAAATGTTAGCCAAATGAAATAGGGCGACGACCCGTTTTTTCATCAACTTTAGGCTTTTTAGTGCGTTTGCGTTTATTTTTAGCCGGCTCTGTTGTTGCTACTGGCGCGGCTTTTTCTGCTGTAACTGTTTCATCAATAACTGGACGTTCTGCTGGAGTGGCATCTTCACTTAACGTTAATTGAAACAACTCGCCATCAAATGCAAGTACATCACCGCTGTATAATTTTTTCCGTTTGATTGTACAAATTTCATGGTTAACACCGACATAGCCTTCGCTAATTAGGTTTTTTGCTTGACCACCACCTTCAACAAGATCTAATACCTTTAATAATTTGCACAGCTCTATAGGCTCTTCTTCTAACTCAACTTCTATATATTCTTCGTTCATCATGTTTCTCAGTGGGGGTGGTATTAGCTGTAGTATAAAGGCTCAGTGGCTATTTTGCACCAAAGTGAGCTTGTTAGGTGAGTTGATTATGTGATTTTTTATGAAACTTTTTATCTCTTTTTATAGTCTTTAAAAAAACTGAAGTAATTCAGGGTTAAGCTTCACGCGAAAAAAATTACACATTGGCGCGCTAATTGCCAATATCGGCCGTATAAGAGATTGAATATAAATAATGGAGTAAAACATGGGCATAAGATTAGCGATGAAAAAAGAGCTAATGGGCTTAGAGCATTCAGATCTGTTAACCGCTGATGATGTAAGAGCGCATCTAGCACAACAAGTAAAAGAAGACACTGAACGTGGCTTTTCAGTTATCTCTAAGTTTAACGATACCCATAGTCAGCTAACTAGCGGGCTTAAAACCAAACAAAGTGAGCTAGTATTTGAGCGTCATCGGTTATTTAATGAAGTGCTGTACAAACGTCAGAGTGTCGATGCATGGCTAAATAACCAGACTTCAGGTTAAACAGCCAAATAAATTAAGTTGCGATTTTAAATCACTCCTTTAGACTACACTTGTAATCAGTGGGGTGATAATGAAAAATGGAATTTTAGCGTGTGCACTCATGCTATTGTTGAGTGCATGCCAACAGCCTACAGTGTATATATTTAGTAAAGGTTTATCGGACTCACAGCGCCAGCAGTTAGAGGCCGTACTCAAAACACAATCCCTACCTTACGAATATGTTGAACACAACATCCCTCGGGAATTTGGCGTAGCTACTTTACTATTATCAAATGATAGAATTTTACGCCAAGAAACAGAGCAGTTAGCTACTATTATGCAGGGGTTAGGTTATCAACCCGAAATTAGCTACACCACACGCGCAAATCACTTTTATGGTGATGGTAATATTGGTTTTTATCTAAAAAATACTAATGCGGATGACGCTTTTACCATGCCTTCTCGGTTGCGAACAACCCAGTGCGAAAAAGGTGAGTTTAATGACCTAGCCGTAACCTTTACTGATCAACATGCTGAGTTCACATTAATCAGCGGCGCAAAAGTCACATTGAAATGGGAATATTTATACGGCTATTTGGTTATTTACTACAGCAATTATTCACAAACCTACACTCATTCACAGCCATTGGTTGAGACACCTTTTGGTGATAAACCATCAGACACATATACCATAACAGCTCATGTAAATAAGCCAGGCTGGCTTAATTGCTCAATGCAGGTTGTTTATATGGATTAAGTTAACTGTTAACCATGCTCTTCTATATGCTCCGAGAGTTTTGCAATGCGCAGGCTCATACCTTCAATAATACGGTCTTTAATTTTTTCACGTATAACATTAGGTAGGCGGGTAAGGGCATCGGCAGTAATAGCCAGTACTATAGCGCTTTCCTTAGCGCGTGCATTAATACTGCGCTCTCGGTTATTAATAAATGCACCTTCACCAATAAATTCACCAGGCTCTATACTGCCCAGTTCCAGTAAGTGATTGTGCTTAAACACCATTAAAGATCCACTGAGCACAATAAACAGTCGCTTGTCATTATCAAATTCTTTAAATAAAAACTGATTTTTATTTATTAAATAGAGCAAACCAAACGACTCAAGCAGAATTTGGCGCTCATTAAGTGTGAATTCTTTAAAAAAATCTAAGCGATTTATAATCTCCATTTGCTTAAACAAAGGGATGTTCTCAATTAACTTCATTAATAACCTAGGACGCTAGCCTTATAAAATATCAGCTAATATTGCGCTCTTTTAATTTTCGGGTCAACGTATTGCGACCCCAACCAATTTTTACTGCGGCTTCTTGTTTATGGCCAGAACAATTAGCGAGTGCTGTTTTTATTAAGCGGGTTTCTAGCTGGGCTTGAATATCAGGCCAAATATTTTCTTTACCTTGTTTAAACTCTTGATTAAGCCACTGCTGAAATGAATCTAGCCAATCGCCTTCTTGGGTTGCGGCGGCATTATCAATAATTTCAGGAGGTAAATCTTGCTCACCAATCAGCTCTCCAGGCGCCATAACGGTTAACCAGCGGCAGGTGTTTTCAAGTTGACGAACATTCCCTGGCCAATTAAATAAACACAGTTGTTTAATTGCTTTAGGGCTTAATATTTTACTATCTACTTGCAGGTCTTTTGCACTTTTATGTAAAAAGTGTAGCGCTAAGCGCTCTATATCTTCAGGGCGCTCGCGTAAGGCAGGTAAACGTAGGCGAACCACGTTTAAACGATGAAATAAATCATCTCTAAACTTACCTTGCTTTACCAACTCTTCTAAATTTTGATGGGTGGCAGCAATAATGCGTACATCTACTTTTATACTTTGATGGCCGCCAACGCGGTAAAACTCGCCATCGGCTAATACACGTAATAAGCGGGTTTGTACATCCAGTGGCATATCACCGATTTCATCCAAAAATAAAGTACCGCCATTCGCTTGTTCAAAGCGACCTTTACGCACGCTATCTGCCCCTGTAAAAGCGCCTTTTTCGTGGCCAAACAGTTCAGATTCAACTAATTCTTTAGGGATAGCGGCCATATTAAGGGCAATAAATTGGTTTTCTTTCCGCGGGCTATGGTTATGCAGAGCGCTGGCAACCAGCTCTTTACCAGTACCTGACTCACCATTGATCAGTACGCTCATACTCGATGCTGAGAGTTTACCTATGGCACGAAACACTTCCTGCATAGCAGGGGCCTCACCAATAATATGGGCGCTTTTGGGGGGCGCGCTTTTACGTTTGGTTTTTTTAGTTGAATTAGCTCGATAAGCACTTTCCACCAGTGCAACCGCTTCATTTAAATCAAATGGCTTGGCCAAATACTCAAATGCGCCTTTTTGGAATGCATTAACGGCTGAATCAAGGTCTGAGTGGGCGGTCATAATGATCACAGGTAGCCCCGGTGTTTGCTCTGCTATTAGCTCAAGTAACGCCATACCGTCCATACCAGGCATTCGCACATCGGAAATCAACACGCTAGGTTGACTAAATTTTAGCGCGTTAAGTACGTTTTGTGCATCTGCAAAACTTTCTACTTCAAACCCTGCGCGAGTCAGTGCTTTTTCTAGTACAAAGCGAATTGAGGCATCATCATCTACAAGCCAAGCTGTTTTCATGCAAACTCCAAAGTATTAATCTGTAAACGGCAGATAAATATTAAATTCAGTATGTCCCGGCCAACTATCACATTCGATATAGCCATCATGTTGATCAATCAAGGTTTGCGCTATAGATAATCCAAGTCCCGAGCCACCTTCTTTATTGGTGGTCATAGGGTAAAATAAGGTGTCGCGTAAATTGGCATCAATACCCGGGCCATTATCCATTACTTGAATAAGGAGTGCCTTTTTAGGGGCTTTGCCAGGACGACGATGCTGGTAATTAATCCGCGTTTTTATTTTTATTTCGCCACCATCTACCAATGCTTGTTGTGCATTACGCACAATGTTTAGCACTACCTGTTGAACTTTGCTCTGATCAATATAAACATCAGGAATACTCGGATCGTAGTCTTTAACTAACCTAATATCGCGGTTGTTATCTAAGGTACTGAGTTTTACAACCGACTCTAATGTTTGATGTATATTGCCATACGATTTTTGCGGCAGCTGATTAGGCCCAAGGAGCCTATCAACTAATTCACGCAATCGATCGGCTTGTTCAATTATCAGTTCTGCACATTGATCTCTTTCTTGCTGATCACCTTCATACTGCAATAATTGCGCCGCCCCGCGAATTCCACCCAGTGGGTTTTTAATTTCATGGGCTAAACCGCGAATTAAGTTGCGTGCAGCTTGGTATTGATGCATTTGATTTGAGACTTGATCGTGCTTTATTTCGTCATCAGTTTGTCGACATTCAAATAAAATATAAAAGGTATCGTTATGCTTTATTCGTCGTGTGCTGACCGCTAACTTTGCATGGCGAGAATCGATAAACACCACGTCAGCTCTATGCTGGTGGCAGTCTACACCATCAACCAACGAATACTGTGCAATACGTTTTAAGTCGATAGAGTGGTAATTAAATAAATCATCGAACGCTTGTCCTAGTAAGCGCTTTTCGCCTAAACCAAGCAATTCACTGGCACTGGTGTTGGCATAAATGAGCGTAAAGCTTTCATCAAGTAACATTAGGGCGGTGGTTTGGTTTTGCCAAATTATATTTAGTAGCTCTGGGCTAAAATGTGTTTTGTTTATCATTATTGCACCATTTTAGTGCGCCTGGGGAGGTAGGCAAGGTTTTTAGTAAAATATACGCTAATTGTACGTACTTAACTGCAATTACCGACCTATATTAAGGCCTTTGCGATGCATAAAAAATACACTCTCAGGGCTAGTTGCAATTACTTGGTTTTGTTTATTATAAAGTTTAACTTGTAGTTTGTGTTGCCCGCGCTCTACATCTCTTAACGCCAGCGTAGTGGTGTCACTAGGTTCACCAATGGCAACGCCATTTAAAAATAAACCAATGGTAAACCCAGCTTCAAACCGAGGCGCAATCTGAGTTGAAACATACACAGAGCCGGTGTTTTCTCTTATAGTTTGGTTGGGCTCTGGCGAAGTAATACTAATTTTAAACTTTACCGCTGTTTTAGTTGGTGAAGTATCAAGTATGTCAGTATTAGTTGCAGGCATGTTTAAGTGTTGGCTAGTGAGTTTAACCTCTTTAGCACCAGGTTGAGGGGTATCTGAAAAAACCAGTACACCGTTTTTGTCTTTCCATGCGTAAATTTTTTTATTATTTGCATGGCTATTAAGGCTTATCATTAAAGCTATTAATAGCAACAAAACCTTACCTATCATCCTGCTAACCTGCATTGTTTAAACTTATTTCACTTTAGTGTAGAACCGTTAAATTTACCATAAAAAAAGCCCGCAGAGCGGGCTTAAAACACACATTATTTATCGGTTAATAAATTAACAGCTGTAGTACATTTCAAACTCAACTGGGTGAGTTGTCATGTTAAGTTTTTCAACTTCTTTTGACTTAAGTGCAATGTAAGCATCAATTAGGTCATTAGTGAATACGCCACCTTGGTTTAAGAACTCACGGTCTGCATCTAATGCCGCTAGTGCTTCATCTAATGAGGCTGCCACTGTTGGAATTTCTGCTGCTTCTTCAGCTGGTAAGTCGTATAAATCCTTATCCATAGCATCGCCAGGGTGAATTTTGTTTTTAATTCCGTCAAGGCCAGCCATAAGCATTGCTGAGAATGCAAGATATGGGTTAGCAGTTGGATCTGGGAAGCGCACTTCAATACGACGACCTTTTGCAGATGGAACCACTGGAATACGAATTGATGCTGAACGGTTACGGGCAGAGTATGCAAGCATTACCGGTGCTTCAAAGCCAGGTACTAAACGTTTGTACGAGTTAGTTGACGCGTTAGCAAAAGCGTTGATTGCTTTAGCATGTTTGATGATACCACCAATGTAGTAAAGCGCGTCTTCAGAAAGACCGCCGTACTTATCACCTGCGAATAAGTTTACGCCGTCTTTAGCTAAAGACTGGTGACAGTGCATACCTGAACCGTTATCGCCAACAACAGGCTTAGGCATAAAGGTTGCTGTCTTTCCGTATAAATGAGCCATGTTGTGAATAACATATTTCATTTCTTGGATTTCGTCTGCTTTTAAAACCATAGTGTTAAAACGAGTTGCGATTTCATTCTGACCGGCAGTCGCCACTTCGTGGTGATGTGCTTCAACAACTTGGCCTAGCTCTTCAAGAACTAAACAAGTTGCAGAACGCCAATCTTGGAAATCATCAACAGGTGCAACCGGGAAGTAACCGCCTTTAACACCTGGACGGTGGCCTGTGTTGCCATCTGCATATTCTTTATCTGAGTTCCAAGCTGCTTGCTTAGAATCAATTTTATACATTGAGCCTGACATGTCAGACTTGTATTTAACATCGTCAAATACGAAAAACTCTGGCTCAGGACCAAATAAAACTGTGTCAGCAATACCAGTAGAGCGCATGTACTCTTCAGCGCGTTTAGCTACTGAGCGCGGGTCGCGCTCATAACCTTGTAATGTAGAAGGCTCAACCACGTCACAACGAACGATTAGCGTTGTTTCTTCTGTGAAAGGGTCAAGCTTAATTGAATCTGCGTCAGGTAATAACACCATGTCTGATTCATTAATGCCTTTCCAGCCAGCAATTGAAGAACCGTCGAACATTTTTCCATCTTCAAAAAAGTCTTCATCAACTTGATGATGAGGAATAGAAACATGTTGCTCTTTACCTTTTGTGTCAGTAAAGCGTAAATCAATGAACTTAACGTCATTTTCTTTAATAAAATCTAAAACCGATTGTGACATGTGTCCTCCAACTATTGGGTTTTATTATTGCTGCTTAGATACTTTAAATACTAACAAGCTGATTTTATGCCACTATTATAATCTATTGTTTTTTATGTAAAAATATATAAACAACATAAAGGTGATATAGATTAAGCACTATTTTGGTGCGTAATAATTCCAAAAAGGTGCAACATTTACAGAGTCATAATTGCTTGCAAATTAATCACCTTAGACTAACACAAAGAAAATGCAAAATACGCAGTAAAGTCGCTTTAAATTAACTCAAAACCACCTTTTGAGATAAATTTATAAAAATTAATCATCAAAATTAATTATTTTAAAACAAAGGGTTAATTATTTTATTGCGAAAGTTTGAAATTTTATTTTGGATAAACTTTCATCCATTCCATTTATAGGGGATAATATGCGCCCTTTTAAATCCTATGCTGGGACATCTCGTGAAAGCGCAGGTGAGTACGTATAGCCCCCTGCAGGATCAATGAGATCAATTTCTCTGAGTGAACATATGAGTATCGAAAAGTTAAGAAATATAGCAATTATCGCCCACGTTGACCACGGTAAAACAACACTGGTTGATAAACTACTTGAGCAATCAGGTACATTAGAAACACGCGGCGGTAATGAAGAGCGCGTGATGGATTCAAACGACATTGAAAAAGAACGTGGTATTACCATTTTAGCGAAAAACACCGCTATATCTTGGAATGATTACCATATCAATATCGTAGATACTCCTGGACACGCCGACTTCGGTGGTGAAGTTGAACGCGTACTTTCGATGGCTGACTCAGTACTACTACTTGTTGACGCTCAAGAAGGCCCAATGCCACAAACGCGTTTCGTAACGCAAAAGGCATTCGCGCAAGGCTTAAAGCCAATCGTTGTTATCAATAAAATTGATAAGCCAGGTGCTCGCCCTGATTGGGTTATGGATCAAATCTTTGATTTATTCGACAACCTAGGCGCAACTGATGAGCAGTTAGATTTTAAAGTAATCTACGCATCAGCAATCAATGGTTGGGCTACATTAGATTTAGACGAAGCATCAGATAACATGGAACCTATGTTCAAGATGATCGTTGACGAAGTATCACCACCGGATGCAGATCCTGAAGGTGACTTCCAAATGCAGATTTCACAGCTTGATTACAACTCTTATAAGGGTGTAATTGGTATTGGTCGTATTAAACGTGGTTCTGTTGCACCTAACCAACAAGTCACGGTTATCAGTGCAGACGGCACAACTCGTAACGGTAAGATTGGTTCAGTACAAAGCTACTTAGGCCTTGAGCGTATTGAAACTGATAAAGCTTACGCTGGTAACATCGTAACAGTAACAGGTTTAGGCGAGCTTAAGATTTCAGATACGCTTTGTTGTCCAAACAACGTTGAAGCATTGCCACCACTAAGTGTTGATGAGCCAACAGTAACAATGACGTTCTCTGTAAACAACTCTCCTTTCTGTGGTAAAGAAGGTAAGTTTGTAACATCACGTAATATTCGTGAGCGTTTAGACAAAGAATTAGTACACAACGTAGCACTTCGTGTTGCAGATACAGATAACCCAGATAGCTTCCGTGTATCGGGTCGTGGTGAATTACACCTAGGTATCTTAATCGAGAACATGCGTCGTGAAGGTTACGAGCTTGCTGTATCTCGTCCAGAAGTAATCTTACGTACTGTTGATGGTGTGTTAGAAGAACCGTATGAAACACTAACAATTGACTGTGAAGAAGAGCATCAAGGTTCTATCATGGAGCAAATTGGTCTTCGTAAAGGTGAGCTAACTGACATGGCACCAGATGGTAAAGGCCGTATGCGTATGGACTTTATGATCCCAAGCCGTGGCTTAATCGGTTTCCAAACTGAGTTCATGACATTAACGTCGGGTTCTGGTTTACTTTACCATACATTCGATCACTACGGTCCGCACAAAGGTGGCGAGCTAGGTGTTCGTAAGAATGGTGTAATGATTGCAAACGCAACAGGTAAAGCACTTACTAACGCATTATTTAACTTACAAGAGCGCGGCCGTTTATTTATCGGTCACGGTGTTGAAGTTTATGAAGGTATGGTTATTGGTATTCATAGCCGTGATAACGACCTTACAGTTAACGCACTTAAAGGTAAGCAACTTACAAACGTTCGTGCATCTGGTACAGATGAAGCACAAACACTAACACCAGCACTTAACTATTCACTTGAGCAAGCGCTTGAGTTTATTGCTGATGATGAGTTAGTAGAAGTAACACCTGAGAACATTCGTATTCGTAAGCGTCATTTAACTGAAAATGAGCGTAAACGTGCGGGTCGTGCTCCTAAGTCATAATCTATTAATTTAGAAAAATGATTTTAAAAGCCGCTGTATTGCAAAATACAGCGGCTTTTTTGTTTTTAAAGTAAGAGAAGCTTTCAGTTTTTAGTTATCAGTATTGAGCTCTAAAAGCGCAGCGCCTCTTACCCTCTTTGTAAAAAATTCACTTAAAAATATTTATACAAAGAGAAGAGAATGAGAAGTAAAAGAGTAAGAGCTAAAACAACTGATAATGTAAAACCCCTATTTTTTTTGGTTTCGTTGCGCTCAACCCAACAAAAAGGCCAGTTCGCTAACTTCATCACTTTTTCGGTAGTAGAGTGATTTTTCCAAACACATCAGCATCTATATAGCCAAGGTTGCGACTGCCGTTAACAGGCTGTACTTCATGTGAACCCATGAAGTGCTCACGAACTTTACTGCCGTCGTTATCGCAATAGGCGAGCATAAAGCCGACTACTTGCTTTGGCGTTAATTTAAGCGGAGTGTTTTGTGCGCCTTGTTGGAAATCGTTTGGGTAGAGTTTTATCGCCACTTCCCACGTGATGTTATAGGGCGCAGTGGTATTGCGTTTCCAGTTACTAACTAAGTGGTCGGTATATAAATGCACTTTTTTATCAGGCCCATAATCGGCAGCTTGGTTATCAAGGCCAATATGATAAGCAAATGCTGTATGGTTAAATTGGTGATTACCGCCAGATGCGTCACTATCTATAAACACTTCTAAGGCATCATCGTCCCAGTATTTATCCGTTGGATCTGGGTGAGTATCAATAAGCACATCATCACTAATGTCTGCTTGTAAATACAAGTAGTTTTCATCCCACAAAAGACGATAGCGACCTTTAAAATCCTTGTCTGAGTCTGGTAGGGTGCCGTCCATTAAGTATGGCATATTATGCCAAGTGGCTTTGTCCCATGCACTTTCAGAAACCCCATCAATAGTAATAGCTGTTGGTGTATGACTAACGTCAATAGCCATGATTGGCTGGGTAAAAAGTAAGCTAAAAGCGAGTAGTGTTTTTTTCATTAATCATCTCATCAATTAAGGATGATTTAGCTTGGCTTAAATAGCAATCAAAAACAATCTCGTAGTCTATTTTTATACTAACTGATTGTGCCTGCTATGCTGTCTTTTAATGCGAGCATTAATAAATGCGCACTTTCTCCAGACATTTTAAAAGGATTAAAATCAATGGAGCCTGAAAACTTGAGATTCAGTGATTCGGTTAGCTTAGATTGCGGTACATAGCCCATTGACCATTTTTCAAACTCTCTTTCAGGAATTTGGGTATAGTTGAGCATAATTACATTGTGGTGACGTTTATCGTTTAATATTTGTTGGTAGGTATTATTTACAGCCGTTCTAGAGCCTTCCAGGCATTGTAAAAAGTAATCATTACTAAAACATAACATGCCGGTGACGTTTGTTTTTACATTATAGGTTCGAGCGCTTTGTAAAATATTTTCTATATCTTTAGGCCCAAAACCACTACTAATTTTACTGGCGTAAATAAGTCGTACAAGAAACATAAAACCTCCTCACTGTTTAGTTAATTAAACATAGTTCAGCAGAGAAGTTATTACTAATTTTGTAAATGACTGATTAAAGTTTAATACTCTCACCTTCATTTAAAATATGCAGGGGTATTTTCGAGTCCATCTTTTTGTGCATATACAATAAACGCAGTAAAGCTGAATGACTCGTGCGATCGCCCATTTTCCATGATGAGTTACCGTATCCCCAAGGTATCATTATTTTACAGTTTAGCTCTTGTGCTGCTGTTAGAGCGTCTTCTGGGGTTGTATGAACGTAACGATACCATTTAGGGTTATCTTCGCTATAGTAAGACGCTATCGGCATTAAGCACACATCAATATCGCCATATTTTTTCTGTATATCGCTGAAGTGTTTTGAGTAGCCAGTGTCGCCTGCAAAAAATAAGGTGCTGCCATTTTGTTCAAGTAGCCAGCCATTCCATAAGTCTTTATCGTTGTCTTCATAAATAAAGGGCACTAACACACGGCTGCTAAAGTGATGAGCAGGCAAGGCATGGATAGCTAAATCGCCAATATTTGTTTTTGCATACCACGCCATTTCACTAATATTAAACCCGCCTGTAGGGAAGTTGTCGGCCATGCCTAGTGGTGTTAAGTAGCGAGGTTTATTACCGATCTCTTCTATATCTGCTTTATTAAAGTGATCGTAATGAATATGCGAGTACATCACAGCGTCTAAGTTTTTCAGTTCACTATCTGTGAGCCAATCGCCGGGTTGTCGGTAAAACCCAGAGGCTAGTCTAAATGCTAAATCTACAGGTGAGTCAAACTGCTCTTTTACAGGATCAAGTAACACTTGCTGTCCGTTAGGCGTGCGGATCATAAACCCAGCATGTCCCAGCCAGCGTAAGCTAAAGCCTGTGTTTAAATTCATAGGCTGTTGCTCACCAATAAATTGGCAGTTTTCGCTGTCTTTTTCGCATTGTAATTTAGGGCTAGTTGGGTAGCAGTTGCTTTTACAGGTAGTCGGGTAAGTTTTTTTACCCGGGTAGAGATTATGAAACCGTCCTTCTCGCTCGCCATTTTGATATAGCGGGGTAATGGTTTGCTCCCCTGCAATAACTTCAACATGGTTAGCTGTTTGGCAGGCGCTGAGCATTGTGCATGTAAGTATTAGGGTAATGGCTTTGAACTTCATTTTACTGTTCTAATTATTATTATTTTGTAAAAGTATAACAACAATAGCGGATTATCGAAGAGCTTAAAGGTAACAAAAAGTAACAATAAAAAAGCCTACAATTTAGTAGGCTTAGTAAACGAGTTTATAGTAATTAGCCTGTAGTATTCATTTGCTCAATAAATTTATTTGAGTCTTCAATCGACTTATTCATGTCATTCATGAGTAACTGAATATCACGTTTTAAGTTAGTAAACTCGCCTTTTATAGCGGCTACCGCTTGTGCGTTTAAGTTATGTTTTAAGTAAAGCACGTTATCTTGTAAAGACGATAATACTGGCTCCATTTTGCTCTCAGCGCTGCGCATTGAGCGAAGTAATTGGCTAAACTGGCGCTGAGTTGCAGCTAGTTTTTTACTGCTTTGACGCTTAAGTGAGGCGCTTTTGTATTGCTCTAGCTCATCGCTCCACTCATCAAACAAGGCATCGGCAATATCTTCTACTTTATTTATGTTACTTGATACTTCGTTTGCCGCCGCTAAGCTCGACTCGTAATCGTCATTAAGTTGATTGTAAGCATCTTGCAACTCACCGCCATCGAAATTAATTAAGGTAGTTAGGCGCTCGAGTGCTGATTGAAATTCTTCTTGCGACTCTTGTTGTGAGTCTTTTGTTTCTTCAACGCGGTCAATAAGAATGTCACGTTTATGTACGCCTACTTTTTCCATTGCCGAATAATAAGCCGACTGACAACCTGAAAGCATCAGCATTAACGAGAGTATGGCTGTCCCTAATAATGTTTGTTTTTTCATCTGAATTCCTATTTACGAGTGTTAATGCTGTAAATTATGGCCTTGATTGTTATTATAATCAAAAGCCCACCAACAAAGTTAATTGTATGAATGATAAGCTCTCCCATTATAAACAGCAAGTTAAGGTGTTTCTAAAACAGCAACCAGGCTGGTGGATGCAATATTTCAATCGCTGTATAGACGATCAAATAACCATTAATGCAGGGTATTTAGCATACGTTACCTTGTTGTCGTTGGTTCCGTTGATAGCGGTGGGTGTGGCAATCTTCTCTGCTTTTCCAGGGTTTGAATCGACCCGTTTAGCCATTGAAAGTTTTTTATTTACTAACTTTGTGCCGACTTCTTCCGATGTTATTAAAGAACATATTAGCTCGTTTGCTGGTAATGCTAATCAAATGACGGCGGTAGGTATTGGCTTTTTGGCAGCCATTGCCTTGCTACTTATTCGTAATGTAGATGCCACACTAAACCGTATTTGGCGAGTAAAGAAAAAACGCCCAATGATGATATCCTTTGCTGTATATTGGATGGTACTGAGTTTGGGACCTGTACTACTGGGTGCGAGTATTGGTGTCACCTCTTATATTGTGTCGTTAGTGTCGTTTGCTGATCAGGGGATCCCTGGGTTTAGTGGTTTTTTATTAAAACTACTCCCTTATGCTATTTCTATGGCTGGTTTTATCATGCTGTATACCTTAGTGCCGAATACGCGGGTTTCATTTAGGGCCGCTATTCCTGGTGCACTGTTTGCTGCAATGTTATTTGAGTTAACCAAAAAAGGCTTTGCTTTGTACATTAGCCATTTTCCATCATACGAAGTGATTTATGGTGCGGTAGCAACCATTCCTATTTTGTTTGTATGGGTATACTTGTCGTGGGTAGTAGTGCTACTAGGTGCTGAATTTACTGTGTGTATTAACATGCAACATTACAATAAAAAAGAGCAACGAGCAGAGGGTGGTGAATAAATGCAAGGACTAATTCAACGGGTAACACACGCCAACGTAGCAATAGAAAAACAGATTGTTGGTGAAATAAAACAAGGTATTGTATTACTGCTTGGTGTTGAAAAAGAAGATGATGAGCGTGTTGCTGATAAACTATTACACAAGGTCAGTAATTATCGAATTTTTAGCGATGAAAATGATAAAATGAACCTCAGTCTCAAAGATATACAAGGCGAACTATTAGTCATATCGCAATTTACACTTGCAGCTAATACCAAAAAAGGCATGCGTCCTAGTTTTTCATCGGCAGCCACACCAGACCAAGCGCAAGCATTATATAATTACTTTGTTGAGCAGGCTAAATTACTCGGTATTAAGGTAGCGACCGGTGTATTTGCAGCCGATATGCAGGTTAGTTTATGTAACGACGGTCCGGTTACCTTTAACTTAACCGCTTAAAGTGTTTTTTCAACAACCACAATGTGATTCACAAACCCGGTGATCTTTTTAATACTAACGGCTTCCCCAAACACGCGCTTAAGCACAAGTTGTAGCTGTGTAAGTTGGGAGGCATGTTGCGATAAAAAGTTAATAAATAAGATGCCCCGCTGAGCAAGCGCATCATAAATTGTTTGATAAAAACATTGATCAAATAAGAACCTAGGGGCATCGAGTTCACTAAATAAATCTAAAATAATCCAATCTATATTCACCACTGACTTCAAAACTGTTTGTGCGTCTTCACAATAAATTTGGCCCTTTTCATTAAGGGCAAAAAAATCTTGGTAACAGTCAATTATATGAGGGTTTTTTTCTACTGAAGTTAGCTGCGCTTGAGGGTACTGTTTTAATAAGTAGTTACGTATAGCACCACCACCTAAACCGAGCTCAAGTATTTTTTTAGGCGCTGGTCGTTGCTGCCAAACCGTTGCTAAATAGGCAAGGTGAGGAAACAGTAATACTTGTGGACTCCGGGTTAAAATAACTGATTGCAAGGTGTTGTTAATAAGTAGCCAGCGCAGCTGTTGATGCTCTCGAACTTGTATATTTATGCCATGTTGATTATGCCAATAAAGTAACTGGCCTAGCGATGAACTATGCTCAATAAAGTGCCTGCTTATCAGGCCACTGCTACCATGGATATATTTATTCATGGTATTGAGCATAAACCAGCAGGGGTAAAGCGCAATCGATTTTGTCATTAATTTTTTACAGTCATTTATAGGAAACCAAAGTCGTATTTGCAGTTTTACCCAGATCGAGTATGGTGTTTTTCACAAAATGCACAGCGTAATATTTTTACATTTTTAATTTATGGAGTCTGTATGTTTCAAGTGAGCACCCCTCAAAGTAGTGAAGACTGGCAAGCCTATTATCAATTACGCTGGCAAGTTTTACGTGCAC
Organism: Pseudoalteromonas sp. S1608; assembly: GCF_005887265.1. Lineage (GTDB taxonomy): Bacteria > Pseudomonadota > Gammaproteobacteria > Enterobacterales > Alteromonadaceae > Pseudoalteromonas > Pseudoalteromonas undina. The sequence continues at coordinate 65,216 of NZ_PNDK01000013.1, read as the reverse complement.
CATGGGGCGAACCTCGTGGTTCTGAGCAAGACGATTTAGAGCAAGAAGCTGAACACCGCTTTATTAAAAATAAAGCAGGTGAAGTATTGGGTGTGGCGCGTTTGCACTTTAATAATCAGCAACAAGCTCAAGTACGTTATATGGCGGTTGCAGAGGGTAACCGTAATCAACATATTGGTAGCCGCTTATTACATGAGCTAGAAAAAATAGCGTGGAATCAAGATGCTGATGAATTAGTGCTGTTTGCTCGCGAACGTGCTCTGGAATTTTATCAGCGCCATGGCTACGAAAATAAAGAAAAAGCGCATTTAGCCTATGGTGATGTTCAACATTATAAAATGGTTAAGCTCAAGCCGAGTGAGCCAGGTTGGTTTCGTCACCCTAATTGGACTCAAGTACTGCAAAATACATGGCGTGAATCAATCCCTATTAGTGATGCAATGGGGATAAAAGTAGAAAGCTACACTGATTGGCAATTTACTACTCGTGCAGATTTAAATGCTAACTTAAACTTACACAACACCATGTTTGCAGGCTCTATTTACAGCCTAGCTACACTAACGGGTTGGGGAGCAACGTACTTAGCATTAAAAGAAGCCGGACTTGAGGGTAATATAGTGTTAGCCGATGCTAATATTAAATATTTAAAACCACTGAATACCGACCCTAAAGGCTGTGTTGATATTCAAACCTGTAAAGGTAACTTAATAGAGTTACAAGAGGCTGGTAAGGCGAGCTATTTAGTGCCAGTAACCATTTTTGATGGTGATCAAGTAGTTGCTCAGTTTGAAGGGCAGTTTGTGGTTAAAAAGTAATAAGAATAAACGAAAAAGCCAAGCGAGTTGCTTGGCTTTTTTTATTAGCGGTTATTACAGTAAGTCAGTCAGTAATATACCGACACCAAAGCGTTCAATATCGGCGTTATAGTCTATTAAACTCTCACCATAGCCATTAAAGTACTGCGCATAGCCGCGTACTCTTCCCCATAGAGGGAATGACCAATCAAGCTGAATTGCCCCGCGGTTATCTGAATTTAAATTATTACGAGTCATAAAACTAAATTCATGATCGTGAAAGCGATACGCGCCACCAAATTCAAAGTAACCCATGTATTTATAGATATCAGGGTTATCGTCACCTCGTGCATCTAACGGCGCAGGCTTTTCATTCTCAGGAATGCGGTACCAAGGCTTAAAGCTGAATACAAAGCCGTCATTTTCCCAAATGAAATCGGCATAAATACGGTTCCAAGAACGCGAGTTTGGCTGACTACGGCCATTAGATTGGTGCGAAATACCAATGGCTATTGCCATTTCATCGCCCCATAAAACGTTTTCAGGGTCTAAGTAATTAATCCAGAAAATTTCTGGCTCGTAATTAGTTTCTCGAAAGGGAGAAGAAATATCGTCGTTGTATACTTGCCAGTATGACTGCAGAGTAAAGCCAAAAAATATAGCTTGGTCTGGGTCGGCAAACTCATCATACAAAGGTACTTTAATTGATAACTGATATTTAGCTTCTAGGTTATCGAGAGGGTCGCCATCTTTTTTATCGGTTAATTCTGCAAATCCATCAAACGGGCGAGTGTTTGGGTTCGACATATAAGAAACCGGTAAAATATAATTACGTTTATGCGGCGTAATTACATTACGATTCTTTTTGCCAACCGCTTCACGGGCTTGGCGTTTATCGATAGCTGTTAGCTGCTTGCTTTCTTCAACTGCAGAGCATTTTTCGCGCAATTGATCGAGGGTTTGCTTACCGTCTCCACCTATCACTTCATTTAATATACATTGTTTAACCAGATCAAGTTCATTGTTTTGCTCGTTTTTTGCTGTTTCTTCAGCAATAACAGCAGTACTTAGTAATGTTGAGAGTAGTATCCAGTGGCGCCAACTCATTATAATTCCTTTGTAAGTGAGGGAAGTAACAGATTTGTGGTGATTATAACGCATTTTTAACACGTATACGGTGAACTTGTCCTGAACTTTAATAAAGCAAAAAGAAAAGCGACCTAAGTCGCTTTTACTGGATAACTAGCTAATAGCTCGCTAGTTAGACTCTCACGCAATGAGAAGGGGTGAGCTAGAGCTCAAAAACGTTTGTAAAAAACTTATAAAGTTCAGTGCCTTGGTTCACACTAGCTGAGGCAAAATGCAATATCGCAATCGCATCAAGATCAAAGCTTAATGTTTGCAGTGGTTGTTCGCTTAGGTAGCGTTCCATTCGCAGTATTTTAGCTATAGGTTCGCCCGCTTTAATGTGCCCACCAAGAGGGGCTAAGTATTCAACCATGCCACCCATAGGTGCATAGTAAGCAATATAATCATTTAGTTGGCAGCCATACCTTGTCATCACTTTTGGCTTGTAGGGCGCATCAACAAATACTTGCTTATGATTTAAATAACTTAAAATACTTTGAGCATCATCAAACGCCGCGCTTAAATCTATTTTTTCTTGGCTTCCCAGCTCTACCGTAAAGGCTTCAACTTGTACGTTAAAATTTCGGCCTTGCTGAGCAAGTTGCTCGCTAAGTTGCCACCATGGACAAAAGCTCGCTTCATCCATTGCGCCATCAAAGTCATTAGGGATCACTAGCACATGGGGAATATTAAAGTAACGGGCACTTTCTGTGGCATATTCAGGACAATATAAGTGCTGACTAGAAATAGGGCCAGTGTGTAAATCTAAAACAATATCAGCTTGATGCGCTAGTCTTTGTAAGTTTAGCGCTATGCGTTTACCCGTTGTTAAACGATAGTCTGGGCCATTAAGTTGCTGCTCAACATCATTAATTAACGCGGTTTTAAACGCTGTTTTTAGAGCTGTATCGTCAGCGTCGTAGTATTGCTTTGCAAACTGTGATGCAAGCTGATTATTACAGTGATACATACGATTCCAATTAGTCCCCGTAATAGGGTCGAATCGGCCAAGCGTAAATTCGCCCGATTTTTGATTACAGCCAATGGGGTTAGCGTAGGGAACTAAGGTAATATCACCTTTTAAATTAAGGTTTTTTAGCTGTTCAAGTAGCTGATAAATAACCGCGTTACCTTGTACTTCGGCGCCATGCATATTAGCTTGTATATACACACTTGGGCCTGTGCCATCGCCCTTTAAACGATAGACAGGAATGGTCAGTGGTAGGCCATTTGCCACTTCACCAACTACAATATTTTCCTGGCTTATAGCTGTGGTGTTATTCATTTTTATTACCTCAAGTAGTGGCTTGCATCTTCTGCTTGGCGAATACAGTTGATTTCGCCATGGTGTATAACATATTCACCGGCCAGTTCATGGCACAAAAAGTACGGCATACTTTCGGTAAAACCATAAGCACCGCATTGACTAAACACCAGCCAGTCATGTTCATTTAAATCGCTCGGTAATTGGTGCTCCCCTAAGCAATCCAGCGCTGTACATAAAGGTCCGTATAGGCTCATTGCTTGGTTTGCTGCGTTTGAATCACGTAATAAACGCGCAGGAAAGTCTTGATTAGTAACCGCAGGGCGCAATAAGTGATTAATACCGCCGCTCATAATTACCTGCTGTTGGCCGTAGTTTAATTTGCGCTCAACCACCGGTGTGGCGTAGTGGCCGCATTCGCCTACAGCATAGCGACCTAGTTCCATCCACAGCTCTTTAACACCCGCATCGCGTTTAATCTTTGCAAGGGCTGCTATTAATGCATCCCAGCTTAAAGTCGGATCATTAAGGGTGTAAGGAATACCTAAGCCGCCACCTAAATCCAGAATATTAAGGTTAATACTTAAATGCTCAGCAAGTTGCCTTAACGGCGCAATCATTTGCGCCCACAGATCTGCAAGTTTGTCGCTGCTGAGCATATTGCCCCACTGAAAAATATGTAGGCCATCAAAGCTCAGTGCTGTGTAGTCATTAGTAGTTAGCGATTGCCATTCATCGCAGCCAAGCCCAAATGGGGTAAGGCTGTCGCCACCTAGTGGGTTTTTATCACCCTCGGGCCAGCGTAATTGAACACGCAGCAAAACCTGTAACTGACACTGCTGGGCAGTCGCTTGTTCGTTTAACCAACGCACCTGATTAAGACTTTCTGCCACAAAGGTGCGTACGCCACGTGCAATAAAATGTTTAATTTGTTTTGGGCTTTTAGCAGGGCCCGTGTTGAGCACGCGCTCGCTGTTAATTCCTTGGGCAAGTACTTGCTCAAGTTCGCCTTTACTTGCAACATCAAAGTTAAAACCAGCGTTATCTAAACTTTGTATCACTTTAGATAGGGGATTGGCTTTAACCGCATACCAAAGCTTTACTTCGGTTTGCGCCACTAAGTGCGCAAGGTGCGCATCTAGTGAGTCAAGGTCGTAGACAAAAAATGGAGTATCGAGTTTACTCGAAAGCTCATCAATAGCGCTTTTAACGGGCGTGCTCAAAAAGGTCATTAACGTAAAACCTCTTCAAGCAATAATGACGCGTCACTTTGCTCGTCCCGGTATTTAACAATTAAGGCACACGACATACTCAAGCCTTGAGCACGCGCCCAGTCGTTTGACGCAGGGCGAGAGCCTGGGATCACAATCGCGTATTCAGGGATTGCTTCGCCTTTATCAAGCTGACGCTCATTAACGCAGTCATAAACAGGGATGGTTGCAGATAAGCGAACACCAGGGGCAAGTACCGCGCCTTTTTTAACTACCACGCCTTCAACAATCACACAGCCTGCACCAATGAATGCATCGTCTTCTATGACCACAGGGCTTGCGCCAATGGGCTCAAGTACCCCGCCTAATTGTACCGCGGCGCTCAAGTGAACATTTTTACCCACTTGCGCACATGAGCCAACCAATGCGTGGCTATCTACCATAGTCCCCTCGTCAATAAAGGCGCCAATATTTACGTACGCAGGTGGCATAATAATAGTGCCTTTGGCAACATGTGCACCACGGCGCACACTTGAACCACCTGGCACCATGCGAACGCCTGCTGTGGCTTCAAAGCATTGCGGCGCTAGATTATGTTTATCTACAAAGCCACCAGGAAACTCCATGTTAGTGCCGTTTTTAAATGCCTCTAAAATGCCTTGCTTTACTTCTACGTTAGCGTGCCATTGGCCGTTTTCGTCTTGTGTTGCTGCGCGAACTGCGCCCGTTTCTAAATTATTTAATAGTTCTAACCAGCTCATTATAAAAACCTGTATTTAATGCCAAGATAAAATGGTGTTGTTTGCCGATGAAATGTCATCTGTGTGTGTCAGCTCAAGGTGTGTTAAAGGTGGACGTAAATGCGGACTGCTAATACGCCCTTGTAAATGCATTAACACTTTGACTGGAATGGGGTTTGCTACTGAAAATAAGCTATTGATAGCGCTAGACCACTGGACAAAAAGATTAGGGTGTTGGCCGCTTAAACTGCGCTTTACAAACTCATGGGTTTGCACTGGCCATGCATTGGCTGCAACCGACACTAAACCTTTTGCACCTGCTTGGGCAAAATAAGGCATGAGGGCATCGTCACCACTAAAAATGGCTAGTTCAGGTGCTGCTTGTCGATAGGCTTCAAATTGAGAAATACAGCCACTGGCTTCTTTGAGTGCCCATAAATTTTTATGTTGTTTGAGGTTTTCAATGGTTGTAATGGGAATGCTAACCGCACTACGTCCTGGTACGTTATAAAGCATACAAGGATGAGAACTGGCATTGAGCAGGCTTTCAAACCAATGCGTTTGCCCCACTGCACCGGGTTTGGCGTACAAAGGCGAGCCAAGTAAAAAACCATGTATAGGCAGTTGGTTGCAGTAGTTAACCCATTCAAGCTGCTGCTTTAAGTTACTACCACCGACTGCGACCATAAGCGGGACGCTCGGCTGTAATTGGCAAACATGCTCTACGATGGCTTGCTGCTCTTTTAGGGTCAGGGCTAACCCTTCGCCAGTGCTACCAAGTAATAAAATGCCGTTATTAGAGGCTTCTTGTTCGGCCACCAAGGTGTCTAAGGTTGCGTAATCAACTAGGCCATTTTGATCAAATGGGGTGATCAGCGCAGTCCATAAATGGAAATTGTTAATATTGAAGTTGTTGATCATCTCTCACGAACTTATAGGGCATTCGTCGAGTTATTGGCGGGTATTTAGTGTGCCTGACTCTTTGAATGTATTTATAATTCGAAGAGCGAATGGGCTTAAATAATAGGGCGCACGGCCTTATTATACTAAGACCAGAAGCTCTCCACCAAATATGTTATTGGTGACAGTCGCTAGGATTCAACCTAGTCGCCCGAAGTAATCTTTCACAAAAAAGTGTTACCTCTCGGCGTTAATTCCCCTCACGTATGCTCAATGGAGTTTGCGCTCCTAACATACGCTACCTGAATAACGCACCTCTTCCAGCCCTTTGCACTTGCTATTGAAAAATCAATCAGCAAATACAATGTAATAGGGTAAGTGTGGCGATTAAACCACTTTAGCCGTCTAGGTGTCAAGTGACTAAATACAGAATACTTCATCGATAATAGCAACGGTTACGTATTGGCTGCTTTTCTCGTAAACTAGTTTCATGGTCGAAGTAAGGTATTAAGTAGATGGAAAAATTTAGCGATATTTATAAGCGTGCAGTGGAGCGAAAGGGCTCTGAAAAAATGCTTAAGTTGTTACTCGCAAAACCTTTATCAACAAAGCAACTCGTCACATTAAGTGATGATGATTGGCTAGAAGAATTTACTCGGAAAGTTTTTCAAAGTGGTTTTTATTGGTCGGTGATCAACAGTAAGTGGGCCGGATTTAGAGAGGTTTTCTGGGATTTCAGTGTTGAAAAATTATTGATGATGCCACCAGACATGTTAGAACAAAAAGCCAGTGACGAACGAATAGTGCGCAATTATAAAAAAGTAAAAACCATTACTGATAATGCGTATATGATCCACGAAGTTGCAGAGCAACACGGCAGTTTTAGTCAGTTTATTGCTAACTGGCCAAGTGAAGATATTATTGGTTTGTGGGCGTATTTAAAAAAACATGGTGCAAGGCTGGGTGGTAATACTGGTCCTTATGCACTGCGTGCCTTGGGGAAAGATACTTTTTTACTTTCAAGAGATGTAGAAAGCTATTTGCGTGCCCATAAAATTATAGATGGCGGATTACAAACTAAAAAGTCACTAAGTGCGGCGCAGGCATTCTTTAATGAACTGCAGCAGCAAAGCGGCTTAAGCATGCAAGAGCTAAGCTTAATTGTCGCTTATGGTGTAGGCGACAATCGCGTAGGTATCAGCCAAAAACAATAGGATTAAACATGAAATTAGTGCCAAGGTATACCGATATTGGTGAGGGGTTTGCTATTAGCGATCATCCAGCCAAGGTGACAGCGCCACAGTTATTGTTATGGAATGAGCCCTTAGCTGAGCAATTTAATATACAAGTGGATGCAGATTCTCGAGCAAATATATTCAGTGGAAATGAACCTCAAGCAGTTTCTGCAGTTGCATTAGGGTATTCGGGTCATCAGTTTGGTCATTTTTCTCCACGCTTAGGAGACGGCCGAGCGCATTTACTTGGCGCGATCAGTGATGATAAAAACCAGCTTTGGGATTTGCAATTAAAAGGCGCTGGCGCTACGCCATTCTCGCGTGGTGGAGATGGGCGCTGTGCATTAGGACCTGCTATTCGTGAGTACGTAATGAGCGAAGCAATGCATGCGCTTGGCATTCCTACTACGCGTTGTTTAGCCGTGGTTGGTAGTGGTGAAACTGTTTATCGTAACCCGCCGCAACCTGGCGCTATTGTAACGCGACTCGCGAGTAGTCATATTCGAGTTGGCTCGTTTCAATATTTAGCTACCCAAGGCGATTTGACCAGTCTAAAAAACTTAGCCGATTTAGCCATTCAAAGACATTACCCTGAAATTAACAGCACTGGCGCCCAGCGATACTTGGATTTTCTTGCCGCAGTGATAACCAATCAAGTTAACTTAGTCGTAAGTTGGATGAGGGTGGGGTTTATTCATGGGGTAATGAATACCGACAACACCTTAATTAGTGGTGAAACCATAGATTACGGTCCATGTGCCATGATGAACCAGTTTGATTTTGATACCGTGTTTAGCTCTATTGATAAGCAAGGGCGTTACGCATTTGGTAATCAGCCAAACATGGCGAGTTGGAACTGTGCTCGCTTAGCAGAGAGTCTAATGGCACTAATAAGTGACGACGATGAGCAAGCCGTAGCAATGCTGACACCTATCATTGCAGACTTTTCGACCCAATTTAATCAGCAATTTAGCGCTATGTGGGCACAAAAGTTAGGGCTAACAATAGCTGATGATAAAGATAATGAGCTGGTGGGAGAGTTACTAGGGCTATTAAAAGAACACCAGCTTGATTATACCAATACTTTTAATGCACTCACTGAGTCGTTAAATGGGCAAGCTGAAATACCATCAGCACTTACCTCTTGGGCACAGCAATGGCAAACACGAACTAATGAGCACAGTTATCAGATGATGCGACAAGCTAATCCGAGCGTGATCCCACGTAATCATATTATTGAAGATATTATTACTCAGTACACTACGCATGGGGATAGTGAGCTACTCAGTCGTTTTAGCAAAGTGATGTCGAGCCCTTACACAAGCCATTTGCAGGCCACTGAATTTCAAATGCCGCCCGAAGATGATAAGAATTATCGTACTTTTTGCGGTACTTAAGTATGGTTTATTGCATTTTAAAATGAATATAAAAGGTCATTTTTTACCCCTGCGATGTTCATTCATAGAGCAAACTATGAACGAATGATACCATAACATCCATAAAGGCTAGTGATCGTATGGGGTTTAAAGCGATTGTTTGCTTTTTGAGCTAGTCTTTGTTCAGTAACATTTTTTATGGGCTAGTTTTATTATCCTAAGATATTGAAAAAATATATTTGCGTTAAGTATTGATTAACAAAGGCTCAGTTACTGTATAGGTAAGTTAGAAGAGCTAGCAATGCTTAGCTACATTTTTAGTTGTTAAAATGGGAAGAAAACAATGAAATTAAAATCACTTACAATTGCCATAGCGTTAGCTGCAACTAGCGCATCTACTTTTGCTGCCGAACAAGAAGGTTTTTACATTGGTGCGTTCGGTGATTACTACGATGCTTCGTGGAAAAACATGCGTGAGCAGGCTGGCCTTGACGTTAATGAGTCAACAGGTTGGGGTGCTGAATTAGGTTACCGCTTTAATGATTACTGGAGCGCACGTTTAGAATACGCAGACCTAGATTTTAATGCACATGACAAAGTACTTAACAACCGCAACGATATTGACGGCGAACGTTACGGTATCGATGCGCTTTACCACTTTGGCGGCGGCCCTTTTTACGGTTTATTCGGTCTGAAAGACATTGATGTTGTTGATGACAACACGTTTGTAAATGCAGGTGTAGGTTACCGACACTTTGTTACAGACAACTTCTTTGTAAATGCTGAAACAAGTGTTTACCAAGGTTTAGACAAAGGCTACACAGATGTTGGCGCAAAATTAGGTATTAACTACTTTTTCGGCCAAAAATCAGCGCCAGTAGCACCAGTTGAGCCTGCACCACAACCAGAGCCAGAAATTGTTCCAGTGCCGGTAACACTTGCTGATACTGATAAAGATAGCATTCCTGATGTAGATGACAAATGTGCTAACACACCGATGACAGATGCGGTTGATAGTGATGGTTGTACACTTTATGAAGATACTGAAGTAACAGTAAGCTTGTTAGTAACATTCCCTAACAATGACTCGTCAGTTTCACAGCAGTACTTAAATGATATTGACGAAGTAGCGTCTTTCTTAAAAGAGTACCCAGATACAACTGTACTTCTTGAAGGTCATACGTCTGCAGTAGGTAAAGCGTCTTACAATAAATGGTTATCTAAAAAACGTGCTGATGCAGTAGCTAAAAAGCTAATTGCTGATGGTATTGCAGAAGATCGCATTACAACAGCTGGCTTAGGCGAAGAACGCCTTAAAAATGAAGCGAATACGGCACAAGCACACGCTGAAAACCGTCGTGTTGAAGCACACGTAAAATCTATTAAACGTGTAAAAGTACTTCGTTAATAGTTTCTAATTAAGTAAAAACCCAGCTTATGCTGGGTTTTTTTATGGCTGTTAATAAGTATTCATGAAAGTTGATTTTATGAAATTCACTATTCATATTATTAATAATCGATATAACTAGTTGCCCAAGTGGATGGATTTTAATCTATGTATAAAAGCTTTATAATCGAGCGTTAGAATACTATAAGTATTGGGTTATAGTGTGTTTTGTAAACACTACCGAATACTTTCACGTCACCAAGAGGGCAATACTGTGCTACAAGAATATCGTAAACACGTAGAAGAACGTGCCGCGTTAGGTATCGTACCAGCGCCATTAGATGCTCAGCAAACGGCTGATCTTATTGAGCTAATTAAAACTCCACCGGCAGGTGAAGAAGAATTCGTCCTAGAACTACTAATCAATCGTGTACCGCCGGGTGTCGATGATGCAGCCTATATTAAAGCTGGTTTTTTAGCGGCAGTTGCAAAAGGTGAAGCCGTTTCTCCACTTCTTTCTAAAGAAAAAGCAGCTGAATTGCTTGGTACTATGCTTGGTGGCTACAATATCGCGCCAATGGTTGACCTACTTGATGACGAAGCGTTAGCGCCAATCGTAGTTAAGGGCCTTGCAAACACATTATTAATGTTTGATGCGTTTTACGATGTAGAAGAAAAAGCAAAAGCAGGTAATACATACGCCAAACAAATCATTGAGTCTTGGGCTGCCGCAGAATGGTTTACTAATAAGCCAGCTGTTGCTGAAAAGATCTCGGTTACTGTATTTAAAGTCACTGGTGAGACAAACACTGATGACTTATCACCCGCTCCAGATGCATGGTCACGCCCTGATATTCCACTTCACGCACTAGCGATGCTTAAAACAGAACGTGATGGTATTAATCCTGACAAAAACGGTGAAGTAGGTCCTGTCACTCAACTTGAAGAATTAAAAACTAAAGGCTTACCACTTGCTTACGTAGGTGATGTTGTTGGTACGGGATCTTCACGTAAATCTGCTACTAATTCCGTGCTTTGGTTTATGGGTGCTGATATCCCATTTGTCCCAAATAAGCGCGTAGGTGGTGTCTGTTTAGGTAACAAGATTGCGCCTATCTTTTTCAATACAATGGAAGACTCGGGTGCATTACCAATCGAATTAAATGTTGATGAATTCAACATGGGTGACCAAATCGACATTTACCCTTATGAAGGGGTTGTTAAACGTCACGGTACTGATGACGTGATCTCTACGTTCACACTTAAATCAGACGTCATTCTTGATGAGGTTCGTGCTGGTGGTCGTATTCCACTGATCATTGGTCGCGGTCTTACAGACAAAGCACGTACATCACTGGGTTTAGGTGCAACTGACGTATTTAAAGTACCAGCAGTTACTGAAGTGTCAGATAAAGGCTTTACGCTTGCGCAAAAAATGGTGGGTAAAGCATGTAATGTTGCCGGTATTCGCCCAGGCCAATACTGTGAACCAAAAATGACTACGGTTGGCTCGCAAGATACCACGGGTCCTATGACACGTGATGAGCTTAAAGACTTAGCCTGTTTAGGCTTCTCTGCAGATTTAACCATGCAGTCTTTCTGTCATACATCGGCTTACCCTAAACCAATTGACGTAAATACGCATCATACACTTCCTGATTTCATCATGAACCGTGGCGGTGTATCGCTTCGTCCTGGTGATGGTGTAATTCACTCATGGTTGAACCGTATGTTATTACCAGACACCGTAGGTACCGGTGGTGATTCACATACTCGTTTCCCATTAGGTATTTCATTCCCAGCGGGTTCAGGTGCGGTCGCATTTGCAGCAGCAACAGGTGTTATGCCACTTGATATGCCTGAATCGATTTTGGTTCGTTTTAAAGGTGAAATGCAGCCTGGTATCACGTTGCGTGACCTCGTTCATGCCATCCCTTACTACGGTATTAAAGAAGGGCTATTAACGGTTGAGAAGAAAGGTAAAATCAACGAGTTCTCTGGTCGTATACTAGAAATTGAAGGAGTTGAGCACTTAACTGTTGAGCAAGCATTTGAACTATCAGATGCATCAGCAGAGCGCTCAGCAGCAGGTTGTACTGTTAAGCTTTCTAAAGAGTCGATCAGCGAATACCTTGAGTCTAACATTGTTATGCTTAAGTGGATGATTTCTGAAGGCTACGGTGATGTACGTACAATCGAACGTCGTATTACAGCAATGCAAGAATGGCTAGCTAACCCAGAACTAATGGAAGCGGATAAAGATGCTGAGTACAAGCATGTGCTTGAAATCGACTTAGCTGATATTAAAGAGCCAGTACTTTGTGCGCCAAATGACCCTGATGATGCGCGTTTACTATCTGACGTGACAGGCGAGAAAATTGATGAGGTATTCATCGGTTCTTGTATGACTAACATTGGTCACTTCCGTGCCGCAGGTAAATTACTAGATGGCTTTACTGGTCGTATTCCAACACAGCTTTGGGTTGCACCACCAACTAAGATGGACAAAGACCAGCTTACGGACGAAGGTTACTACGGTATCTTTGGTCGTGTTGGAGCACGTATTGAAACGCCTGGGTGTTCACTGTGTATGGGTAACCAAGCACGTGTTGCAGATAAAGCAACGGTTGTGTCTACCTCAACACGTAATTTCCCTAACCGTTTAGGTACAGGCGCAAATGTGTTCTTAGCTTCAGCAGAGCTGGCGGCAGTAGCGGCAATTTTAGGTAAATTACCTACTCCGGCTGAGTACCAAGAATATGCAGCGAAAATCAATGCAACGGCAGCAGATACCTACCGTTACTTGAACTTCCACCGTATGCCTCAATACACTAAAAAAGCAGACAACGTAATTATTCAGCAAGCTGTATAATTAATAGAGTTTGAATGAAAAGCCCGCTTCGGCGGGTTTTTTGTCGTTTGAATTTAATTTGGATTATTCATGCTTTAATAATCTTATATTGAATTAAATTTAAGTATTATTTACTTTTTAGTTGAATAATAAAGCAAAAAATCCTCGCTATATGCATTAAAATCCCTGCCAATATTATCATTATTATAAGCAGGATTTTATGACCGCATTAAACAACCAGAATTTACTGCAACTTCGTTTTATTAACCAAGCCAACATTGATTTGGTTAAGCCTTCTTTTGATAACTTACCTGCAAACCCATATGCAGATGGTGCGTTTCGCAAACGCCGTTATTCAGTAGTTAAACTACAAAATGGTGAGCTTAATCTTCAAGCGACTAAAGCGTTTGTGCAAGACGATTCAATTAATACCTTTCAAGGTAATGTTGAACGTACTTACGAAAATTTAGAGCAAAGCTTGCTTGAGTCTGAGGGTATGAAAAGTATTGTTAGCGAATTTTGTGCGATTACCGGTATTGATGCAGAGCGTGATATTGAAATTCACCAATTTAGAATGCTTGCCATTGATAGCGACACGCCAGCAGCCCCAGAAGGTGTGCATCAAGACGGGTTTGATCATGTGTGTGTATGTGGTGTTTCTCATGAGAATTTAGAAGGTGGAGAGCTATTGGTTTATGAAAACCAACAAGCAGAACCTTGTTTTAAAATGGAAATAAAAGACGGCATGTTTGCACTAATTAATGACCGTCAGGTATGGCATAACGCCACGCCAATGAACAAAATTGATGCTAACAAACCAGGTTACCTGGATTGTTTTGTACTAACTGCTTAAGAGAAATAAAATGAATTTAATGCAATTGCGCGCGCAATTTCCCGCTTTAATGCAAACGGTTGATGGCAAGTCACCGGTATTTTTAGATGGGCCAGGTGGCTCACAAGTACCCCAGCCGGTACTGAGTGCCATGACCGCTTATTTAGGGCATTACAATTCAAACTTGGGCGGTGCGTTTTTCTCAAGTGACAAAACGGTTGAGCTAATGGCTAATGCGCGTCAAGCGGCGGCTGATTTGTTAAATGCCCCTAGTGCACAAAATATTGTGTTTGGTCCGAACATGACCAGCCTTACGTTTAGCTTCAGCCGCGCGATTTCACGCAGTTGGAAAGCAGGCGATGAAATTATTGTGTCCAATGCAGATCATTTTTCAAATGTATCGTCTTGGCAGCAAGCCGCTGAAGATAAAGGCGCAGTGGTTAACACTGCGCTAATTAACGAAGCCGATTGCAGTCTAGATATGGCGCATTTTGAAAGCTTATTAAACGCTAACACGAAATTAGTTGCCGTTACGTATGCATCAAATACCACTGGCTCTATTAACGATATTAAACGCATTATAGAGCTTGCTCACAATGTCGGTGCATTGGTGTATGTTGATGCTGTGCATTATGCCCCTCATGAACTAATCGATGTGCAAGCATTAGATTGTGACTTTTTAGCGTGTTCTGCATATAAGTTTTTTGGTCCGCACTTAGGTATGGTATACGGTAAAGCTTCGCATTTAGAAGGGTTTACACCTTATAAAGTAGAGCCAGCAAAAGATATTGCTCCTGGTCGTTGGGAAACTGGTACCCAAAGTTTTGAAGCACTAGCGGGCTTTATTGCGGCGGTTGATTACATTGCGGCAATTAGCGAACTTGATGACAGTCACTCACGCCGAGAAAAACTGCGTGTTGCGTTTGAAAAAACGAAACAACACGAGATGGCGCTTAGTGAATACTTTTTAACACGCCTGGTTAATTACCCGCGTATTAAATTGTTTGGTATTGATGACTTAGAACGCTTAAGTGAGCGTACCCCTACGTTTGCACTGACCTTTGAAGGGTTAGAGCCTCGCCAAGTGTCTGAATTTTTGGGCAAACAGCATGTATGTGTATGGGATGGTAATTTTTACGCCCAAGCTTTATGTAAACAACTTGGTGTGCTTGATAAGGGCGGCGTAGTACGCATTGGTTGCATGCACTACAACACTCTAGAAGAAATGGACACGCTATTTAATTTGTTTGATGAGCTACTAGGTTAATCCCTTATTTATTCAATACTTTTTAAAGCCATAAGTAAAAATTACTTATGGCTTTTTTATTGGCTGATTACCTAGCTTTGTGGGGTTCCATATATTTGCTCTGCTCGATTAAACAAAACCCATGAGGTTAAAATATACTTATCATTTGATACTGGCTTATTGCCTCTATGTGTATGCGTGAAATATCCTGGAGCAACCACCATGCTGCCTTTTTTAGGGGCTATTTTACGATTTTGATAATAAAACTCGGTTTCTCCGCCTTCTTCAACATCATTTAAATAAAACATAAATAACAATACCCGATGCAGGGCTTCATTATGTTGTAACTGCGGATATACCTCACTATGCCAATACGGATAGCCCCCTTTATTGACCTCATATTTTTGTGCTTGAATATTACCGAGCCTAAAAATTTGTTGCACCAATAAAGGAAGTTGTGGTTTACCTACTTCGTCATAATTGGCATGAGTCAAATCTACCGGCTGGCCTGTTTTTGGGTGATACACTTTTAAACCAAATGCCCCAATCATCATAAAAATATGTTCTTCGATGTATTTAAAAACATACTGTGCAGTGGTTTGTTGAATATGCTTTAATTGTTCTGCGTATTCAGGATGATTGTTTAAGTGCAGGTCGTGGCTATCTTTTTTATTAAGATCAACGCCGCCCGATGTCATCCCTTGTTTAATATGCGGGCTTTGAGAAAAGGTAGTGATAAAGTTATCACAAAAGTCACTGCTGAGCGCGTTGTCATACACGCGGATAAAGTCCGTCATGAGTTACCTGTTTAATTATTATGGATTATTATGTTTACTGAAAAAGTGATGCCGCGCTTTAGCGAAACGGATGCACTCGGACACATCAACAATACCGTACTCCCTGTTTGGTTTGAAGCCGCCCGAGTACCTATTTTTAAATTTTTTACCCCTGATCTTAATCCTCACAACTGGAAGTTAATTATTGCTAAGGTTGAAGTGTCGTTTGTCGGCGAGTTATTTTATGCCCATGAAGTGACAATTAACTCCAGCATAGAGCAGATTGGTAATAGCTCATTTGTGATCCGCCAAGAAGCCTGGCAGCAAGATAAGTGCTGTGCTATTGGTAAAACGGTCATGGTACGTTATGACTTCGCCAGCAAAACAAAGCAAATGCTTTCGGCTGATGAAAAAGCTGCATTAACACAGCACCTTGTTGCAACGAGTTAATCGCAGTTTAGCTATGACTTAGTTAAATATTGCCCTAAGGCAATGACTTGTTTTTCAGTAAAGCGTAGTCCGAGCTTAGTTCTGCGCCACAATATATCTGCGTTAGTTCTTAACCATTCATGGTTAACTAAGTGTGCCATAGCTGCGCGCTATACGTTTTAAGGTGTCGATTGGTAGCCTCTTTTTTGTGGGCTCAGTATTTAATATTGGATTTTTATGTTGTGACAGCTAATTGCTATTTGCTATTTGTAGGTATTCTAAAAAGGTTGGCCTTGAAATAGGCCAACCATAGTACTTCTCTTTACTGACCATGTATCGATGATTGCTGAAGTTAGATTGATAAATCACGAGCTACTCGACCGCATATCTTGATTAAGCGGAAAATCCACCGTCGATCATCAAGTCAGCGCCAGTGATATAACCCGCTTCTGAGCTAGCAACGAATGCAACTAAGCTAGCAATCTCCTCAACTTGACCATAACGACCAAGTGCACCTATTGCTTTTACAGGCTCCGAAGTATCGCCATTGTCTGGGTTTAAGTCAGTATCCACTGGACCAGGAAGAATGTTATTAACTGTAATGCCTCTAGAGCCTAGATCGCGAGAGAGACCTTTAACCAATCCGGTTAGTGCAGACTTGCTCATTCCATATATAGAACCGCCAGCAAAAGGAATGCGCTGAGCGTTCGTACTACTGATATTGATTATTCTGCCGTTATTATTCATATGCTTCGCGGCTTCATGAATAGCCACAAATACACTTCGTACGTTGGTATTGATGGTCTTGTCCCAATCATCCATCGTCAAATTTTCAATACTGTCCCAGATCAGCGTACCTGAGTTGTTTACGACAATATCAATTTGACCAAGTTGTTCTATGGTTTCGCTGATTGCATTTCTGATATCTTCAGGCTTAGTGCTATCCGCCTTTATTGCGATGACTTTTTTGCTACCTTGTGAAGTTAAGTTCTCAGCAAGCGCTTTAGCTTTTTCGTGAGATGACACAAATGTAAAAGCAACAGACGCTCCCTCCAATGCCAATCTCTCAACAATGGCGGCACCAATACCGCGACTGCCACCTTGGATAAAAGCAACCTTCCCACTGAATCTATTGAAGTTATTCATTATGTTTACCTTAATTAAAACTAGTTGATGTGAATAATCTCGTTGATGTATGCAGAATAATCGATTCACATTGGTTTATTAAGTCTTTAAAATGATAAACACAAAGTCCTGTGGGGAATTAATGATGTTAAAAAGCCAATTTATAGAAGTTCGTCACTTTGTCACCGTTGCGCAATTGGGGAGTTTTACCCTTGCGGCTCAAGCGCTTGGAATGACCGGTTCAGCTTTAAGTAAAAGTGTTGCTCGACTAGAAAAACAGCTAGGCACCAAACTCCTTCATCGAACAACTCGACGTATCGCGTTAACCAATGATGGGGATTCCTATTTAGCCGACTGCCTTAAAGCGATGACCATTTTAGAGGAAGCAGAGAAGCGCTTAAGCAATCAACAGTTATTGCCATCAGGGCGTGTGCGTATTGATTTACCCGCAGTTCTCGGTAGAAGATCAATCCTACCCAAGTTGCTAGAATTAACGTCCAAGTTCGAGCAATTAGATCTATCTATTACCTTTAATGACCGTCCTACGGATTTAGTTAGTGATGGGATTGATCTTGCGATCCGCGTTGGTCACTTAGAAAACTCGGGCGATATTGTTGCACGTAAAATAGGGGAGCAAAAAAGGGTGATATGTGCCTCTCCCTCTTATTTAGCAACGCGAGAACCGATTACCAAAAAAGAAGATATTGCTCAACATGATTGCATCGTCGGTTGGCCAATAGGACAAAGGCATAGTTGGCTGCTGAAAAATGCTAAAGGGGCAACCGAATCTGTTGATATTTCAGCACGTCATGAGATAGCCGACTGTGAAGGTATTTTGCAATCGACTTTATCTGGTGCAGGTTTAGCTCAACTACCAGTATGGTTAGTGAAGCAATACCTTGATGATGGGCAATTATGCCCTGTATTAGAGAAATTCAATGGCGAAGGAGCACCCATCAGTATTGTTTGGCTAAAAACACCTTACATTCTGCCTAAAATAAGAGTCATCATAGATGAGATTATTACTTTAGCTAGCCGTCATCCAGATGTTTTTGAGGCTTCTTTGTAATTTTGATTAATCGAAGTACGACATTGCAGGTACTTTTAGTATTATTGTGTGCGCCCATAAGTATTCTTGTGTTTACTTGCTCACTCTTGTCGTCAGTGCTATTGAAAAGTCTAACTTGTTCAATGCAATACAATGTAGCCATTTTGCGTATAAATTGTTGCGCTCTTCACTGCTTATACTTGGTTCAAAGCGACGAACGCTTGGCAAGCTGCGCAGTTGATTCATACACCTCAGTTTGTAATCCTGCTAAGTAAGTCACCCCCAGTGAGGTGGTTTCGGTTAAAGTAAGGCGCTCACTCATCACAGCACCTTGTTGCAACGAGTTAATCGCAGTTTAGTTGTGGCAAGCAGGATGTTTAGTCAAATATTGCCCTAAGGCAATGATTTGTTTTTCAGTAAAGCGTAGTCCGAGCTTAGTTCTGCGCCACAATATATCTGCGCTGTTTTTTGCCCATTCATGGTTAACTAAGTAATCAACTTCTTGTGCATATAAGCCATGGCCAAAGTGATAACCTAAATCGCCGATTGCTTGGCTTTTACCCAATAATTGAAAACTAAGCGTGCCATAGCTGCGAGCCATACGTTTTAAGGTGTCGGTTGGCAGCCAAGGATAGCTGCTTTCTAACTGAGCGATAAGGTATGCTTGGTTACTAAAGTCGCCGCCTGGTAAAGGGGGGTTTTTCGTCCACGAGCCACTCATTTTTGGGTAAAAAGGCGCTAACTTATTGACGGCATTTTCTGCAAGCTTTCTATAAGTGGTAATTTTGCCACCAAACACACTTAATAATGGAGCATGATCAGCCTCATTATTTAATATCAGTTTGTAATCGCGGGTGACTGCTTGGGCATCTGTTGATTTGTCATCTAACAGCGGGCGCACGCCACTAAACGTGTGCACAATATCCGCTTCGCTTATTGGCTTTTTAAAGTAATGATTAGTAATACTGATCAGGTATTCGATTTCTTGCTCACTAATTTTTACATCAGTAATATCGCCGGTGTACTCTTCATCCGTGGTGCCAATCAGTGAGTAATCTTGCTCATAAGGAATCACAAATACAATGCGGTTATCTTCATTTTGTAAAATATAGGCAACTGGCTGGCTATGAATTCGAGGCACCACAATATGACTGCCTTTTACAAGACGAACAGTATGTGGTGTGGGCTGGGTAAATACATCTTCAAATAATGATGCTACCCAAGGGCCTGCAGCATTTACAACACTTTTAGCCTTAATGTTTAGGTGTTGTTTGCTGGCTTGCTGCTCTAAACTCACATCCCAATAGTCTGCGTTACGGATGGCTTTAATACAGCGCGTGCGTGTTGCAATGGTGGCACCAAAATTATGCGCTGCTTGTGCGTTTAAAATCACTAAACGTGCGTCATCAACCCAGCCGTCTGCGTATTCAAAGCCTTGGGTAATGCTGCTGTTAAGAACGCTATCGCTGTTAAACTCAATCGCCTTTGAAGCGGGTAAAGTATTACGCTTGGCTAGGTGGTCGTAAATAAATAACCCCACACGAATCATCCATGGCGATCGTAAATGTGTTTGATGCGGCAGTCGAAAAGACAGTGGCCACATAATATGCGGTGCTTTTTTTAACAGTATTTCACGCTCACGCAAGGCTTCTCTTACCAATCTAAATTGATAATTCTCTAAATAGCGAAGCCCGCCATGAATAAGTTTACTGCTATTAGAGGAGGTGGCAGAAGCTAAGTCGTTCTGCTCACATAAGAGTACTTTTAAGCCACGGCCACTGGCATCGGCAGCAATGCCAGCGCCGTTAATGCCGCCGCCAATAATGAGTAAGTCATATTCGTTATCGTGTACGCTCATAGATTCTTAGTCACTCTCGTCGTCAGTACTATTAGAAAGTCTAACTTGTGCAATGCAATGTAGCCACTTTGCATATAAATCGTTGCGCTCTTCACTGCTCATGGTTGGTTCAAAGCGGCGATCGCTTTTCCACATGTTGGCAAGCTGCGCAGTTGATTCATATACCCCAGTTTGCAGGCCTGCTAAGTAGGCAACCCCCAATGAAGTGGTTTCGGTCAAGGTTGGGCGTTCAACGCTTGCGCCTAAAATGTTAGCTAAAAATGCCATGGCCCAATTATTGTTTGCCATGCCGCCATCAACCCTTAAAATACTAGGGCGAAGTCCGTCACCCTCCATGGCTTTTTGTAAATCTTTGGTTTGATAACCCACCGACTGCAAGGCAGCTGCCACAATAGTACTAATGCCTGAATCTCGGGTTAGGCCTAAAATAGCGCCTCTTGCATTTGCATCCCAATAGGGCGCTCCTAAGCCAGTAAACGAGGGCACTAAAAACACCCCATGATCTAAGGGAACACCTTTGACAAGAGCTTCACTTTCTCCCGCGTTTTCTAATAACTTTAGGCCTTCTACTATCCATTGCATGGTGGCACCAGCCATAAAAATGCTGCCTTCAATTGCATAGGTTGGTTTGCCGTTGAGCCGATATGCAAGAGTGGTTAATAAACGATTATTTGATTTTAGTGCTTTATCGCCAGTGTTAAGCATTAAAAAGCAGCCCGTGCCGTAGGTGCTTTTTGCCATACCTTCTTCAAAACAGGCTTGACCAATTAAAGCCGCTTGCTGATCGCCTGCAATACCACAAATAGGAATTTCACTACCGAACAACTCGTCGCTTGTTATCCCAAAATCAGCCGCTGAGTCCATTACCTCAGGCAACATAGCCAGTGGGATATCAAATAAAGCCAGTAATTCTTCATCCCAGCATTGCTGATGAATATTAAACAGTAAAGTTCGTGAGGCATTAGTGGCATCGGTTTTGTGCACTTTACCGTCGGTTAATTGCCACAATAAGTAGGTATCTACCGTGCCAAATGCTAGTTCACCTGCTTGTGCTTGCTCTTTAGCGCCAGTGACGTTATCTAAAATCCAACGAACTTTGGTTGCAGAAAAATAAGGGTCGAGTACTAAACCGGTTTTATCATTCACCATTTTTGTATGCCCAGCATGGCGTAAACTATCGCAATATTCACTGGTGCGTCGGTCTTGCCATACAATCGCGTTATAAATAGGTTGCCCAGTTTTTTTATTCCACACTAAAGTGGTTTCTCGCTGATTAGCAATGCCGATGGCAATTATGTCGGCGGCAGTTACTTGTTGCTGCGCTAAGAGGTTTTTGACGCTGGTTAATACAGTTTGCCAAATATCTACAGGATCGTGTTCAACCCAACCATTTTTTACAAAATGCTGAGGGAAGGTTTGTTGAGCACTCCCTATCACCTGTGCATCTTTGCTATATAAAATAGCCCGAGAGCTTGTCGTTCCTTGATCAATCGAGAGTAAGTATTTAGCCATAAAAAATAACGTTGTTTAATTTAGATAAAGCTAGCTTGTCTTTAAGCTAAACGAATAGCAATGCTTTTGCACCATAATGGTTAAAATTATAGATTAGCAGAGGGTAGGAGAGGGAAATGATAATTAAATTTTGGCGTCTATTTAATAGACGCCAAGCAATAGTGATTAATTAGTACTCGTTAATTGTTGATGTAACCAATCTTTTAATACCATTCTGTCGTGCTTTAGCTGCTGCATAGCTTCGTCATCGATAGGTGAGTCTTGCAGTTCAAGTACCCGAATTTCTTTATCGATTTCATTGTATTGTTTTGCTTTAGTAGCAAAGTTTTCATCATTTGCATTGAGTTTTGCAATTGTTTGCGTGTAATCAGGAAAGTCTTTAGTTAATGAATGGTCTTCGCCTAACATAGGTTACTCCTTGTTTATACGTATTTAATGCGCTGTTGGATAATGCAGGTCACTTTACTGATAGACAGTTTGTAACTACTGAATTACTCATATAATAGAGCTTGGGCTGATTTAAAATAAATCAACCATTGCTGATTGTAAGCGAGCTATTTGTATTAGCTGAGCTGCAAAACACTGACACCTGCAAAGCCTTCAGTTAGAATATGCATGCAATAACCATCCGCCTAATTACTTTGAGTACTTTAATACATGCTTTTAATGATCGATAACTACGACTCGTTTACCTACAATTTGGTACAGTATTTTCAACGATTAGATCAAGAAGTGGTGGTAAAACGTAACGACCAAATAACGCTGAGCGAAATTAAACAGTTAAACCCCGATCATATTGTGATTTCTCCAGGCCCTAAAAGCCCAAGTGAAGCGGGAGTATCGTTATCTGTTGTAGAGCAATTTAAAGGAACTTATCCTATATTAGGTATTTGTTTGGGGCACCAAACTATTGCTCAGGTGCTAGGTGGTAAGGTGGTGCGCGCTAAACAGGTTATGCATGGAAAAACATCGCCAATTTATCATCAGCATCAAGGTATGTTTAAAGGTTTACCAAACCCGCTGACAGTGTGCCGCTACCATTCTTTAATTGTTGAAGCACACTCATTGCCTAAAGAACTAGAAGTAACAGCATGGACACAAAGCAAAACTGGGCTGCGTGATGAAATTATGGGATTGTTGCATAATGAGCTTGCACTTGAAGGCGTGCAGTTTCACCCTGAAGCAATTTTGACCGAGCAAGGCTTAGCCTTACTTGATAACTTTTTAACGCGCTTCTAGGCTTATACCTGTAAGCTATTTTCCTTTTTTGCCTTAAGATAGAGTTTATGAGCGATACATTGCAGCAACAGCGAATTGTTAACGTGCTACACCAACGAGCGCATGATTTGCTACTGGGTCATAGTTTTGCTAATCAGCAAATAGGCTTTATTCATACCTTAGACCTCAATGATGGTAAGCCCGTTAAAAAGCGTACCTTATTAGAAGTTGAAGTGGCCGCTCAGCAAAAGCGTCAACAAAAAAGTACTTCACATCAAAAGTTACAGGCAAAAACCAGTCAAAAATTACATACGGTTATTGAAACCGTGATGGCCAAACGTCTTGAAGACATAGATTTAGTCATCAAAGACACTGTTGGTATAGATGATAATGTGCCCGCGATACTTGATATTCTTGCAACACGCGCGGCATCGGTCGGTCGTTTAGAGCCGCTAATTAACGATTTAAACTGGCTTGGACGAGAGCTGGTTACCTTAGTTAATTTACCTTTTTATCGTAAGCAACGCAGTAAAGGCACCTCAGTCAAAGTAGATACCCCAGCATTGGCATTACGTTATTTAGGCTTAGACAACCTGCAACTGGTAGTGCCTACTTTTGCAGTGCGCCATTGGATGCCAAACAGCACCGCACCATTTCCACTATTAAAGCGCAGGTTAAAAGACAATACTATGTCATGTGCTATTGCGGCACAAACTCTAGCGCAGCTTAATGGGTTAAATCCCATGCATGCATTTACTTTAGGCATGTTATTAAATGTGGGGCAAATTGCCTTAGTGCGCTTATACTTAAAAGTGTTTGAGCAAGTATGGCAACGCAAAATACAGCGTGCTCGTGAAGAAGGTGACAAAAACCTACACACTGCGTTGTTGGAGTTAAAACCTGACCCGCTATTTTTAACGACATTGCTGAATGAAAAATCACTGCTTGTTAGCGCCAAGGTGATTGAAACCATGTCATTTAAATACTTACCCTTTAACACTGTTATGCAGCAGTTAGTGAATGGGACAGAAAAAGGTGATAGCTTATTGCCATTATCACAAGTAATTTTAAAAGCTCGCTGCTACTCTCAGTACTTAAATTTAAAAGAGCACCAGCTTATTGAAGACGATGAATTACAAAGCTGGTTTAGCTATTATAAGTTTACAAAAAAAGAGTTAGAGACCTTACAAACAGCTAATTTTACTAATTTGGCACTTCAAATCGATTAAATCTGTTAATTTTTTTGCGACTATTCATTCACTTTAATTCTACTTATTCATGTGCAGTTGGTTTATAAGCGCTATGCTTTTTTCGTTGTAGAGGCGCTGACTAAGGTAAATGCACATCATTATTAGCTCTCAAATAGTTATTCACTATCTATGAAATAATATCTTAAGCCCTTTATTTTAAAGGGGTACATGAAAGTTTTTGAAGAGACATAACCCTAAATTTCTGAAATAATGAGCGCCTGAAAATTGAACCACAACGTAGTTTCAGGCAAATACATAGCTATTATTTTTTGCCGACACATTTGGTTATTAACAATAATCACACCCCTATTCTACTGCTTTGTGATGCACACAATTAAGAGGAAATAAAATGACAGTCAATCGCGAATTATTTGATCACGTAATGGTTCCTAACTACGCACCTTCAAGCGTAATTCCAGTTCGAGGCGAAGGTTCTCGTGTATGGGATCAACAAGGACGAGAGTTTATCGACTTTGCTGGTGGTATTGCCGTTAACTGTCTTGGCCACTGCCATCCTGCATTAGTGGGTGCATTAAAAGAGCAGGGCGAAAAAATTTGGCATTTATCAAATGTAATGACCAATGAGCCAGCGCTTCGCTTAGCTAAAAAAATGGTTGATGCGACTTTTGCAGAAAAAGTTTACTTTGCAAACTCAGGCGCAGAAGCAAACGAAGCGGCACTTAAATTAGCGCGTCGTTTTGCGCTTGATAAATTTGGTGCAGAAAAGTCACAAATTATCGCCTTTAATAAAGGTTTCCATGGTCGTACCTTCTTCACGGTTACTGTAGGCGGTCAAGCGGCTTACTCTGACGGTTTTGGTCCTAAGCCAGGCGACATTGTTCATTGTGACTACAATGACCTTGCCGCATTTGAAGCGTTGATTAGCGATAACACCTGTGCGGTAATGATGGAGCCAATTCAAGGTGAAGGCGGTATTATCTCGCCAACTGACGAATTTGCTCAAGGCGTTCGTGATTTATGTACTAAGCACAATGCATTGCTAATTTTTGATGAAGTGCAATCAGGTGTTGGTCGTACGGGTGAGCTATACGCATACCAAGGCTTAAACGTAGTACCTGACATTTTAACTTCAGCAAAAGCACTTGGTGGCGGTTTTCCAATTGGCGCTATGCTAACAACCACTGAGATTGCACAGCATCTTAAAGTAGGTACTCATGGTTCTACTTACGGCGGTAACCCACTAGCCTGTGCAGTTGCAGAAGCCGCATTTGATACAGTGAACAATCCAGAAGTATTAGCGGGCGTTAAAGCAAAAGCGGCGTTATTTACCGAGCTACTTAATGCGATTAACGAAAAGTACCATGTATTTAGTGAAATTCGTGGCCAAGGTTTATTAATCGGTGCCGTAGTTAATGAGCAGTACAAAGGGCGCGCTAAAGAGTTTTTAGTTGCAGGTACTGAGCATGGCTTAATGTCACTTGTAGCGGGTGCTGATGTGGTTCGTTTCACTCCATCTTTAGTAATACCAGAAGCTGATATTCGCGAAGGTATGGCACGCTTTGAAAAAGCAGTAGCCCACGTTGTAAATGCGTAATCGCTAATTCAACTTCTCTAAGGGCAAACATTGTTTGCCCTGCAGTTCCTATTTACCGTTATATATAAGGGAGTAAGCGGATTCATGATGATCCTTCGCCCAATCCAAAAAAGTGATTATGCAGCTTTAGTAACCATTGCCGACGAGTCGGGACATGGCTTTACTTCTTTACCTAATAATGAAGAGTTATTACAAAAGAAGATTGCACATTCAGTTAACTCATTTACAAAAACCACGTCACAACCTGGTGATGAAGGGTACTTATTTGTTCTTGAAGATACTGAAACTGGTGAAGTAGTTGGTACTTCAGGTATTGAAGCGGCAGTTGGCTTAGATGACGCATTTTATCACTATCATTTGAGTAAAGTGATTCACTCTTCGCGCACGCTAGATGTATATAAAGCGGTAGATATTCTCACCCTTTGTAATGACTACACTGGGGCTACAGAGCTGTGTACGCTGTTTTTAAAAGACGGTTATCGAAAAAATTGTAACGGTAAGCTGCTTTCAAAAGCACGCTTTATGTTTATAAAACAGCACCAGCAACGCTTTGCACAAACCGTTATCGCAGAAATGCGTGGCGTATCTGACGAAAACGGCAGTAGCCCGTTTTGGCAGTGGCTTGAAGAGCACTTTTTCTCAATGGATTTTCCAACCGCAGATTATCTGACGGGAATTGGGCAAAAAGTGTTTATTGCTGAGTTAATGCCTAAATACCCAATTTACGTCAACTTATTGAGTAAAGAAGCGCAAGCGGTTATTGGTCAAGTACACGATAATACGCGCCCAGCTATTCAGTTATTAAAAAGTGAAGGCTTTACTTTTAATGGTTACGTCGACATTTTTGATGCAGGCCCAACCGTTGAAGCAAAAGTAGATAACATTGCTACTGTACGTAATGCACAAAACTTTAGTGTTGAAATTGGCGAAATGACAGGTGATACCATGGTATTGCTAGCCAATGATAAGCTTGAAGACTTTAGAGCAACCGTTGTTCCTATGGCATTTGATTCACGTTCAAACAGCCTTGTGCTTACGCAAGAACTTGCTGATGCATTACATTTAAAATCGGGCGACTTTGTTACTGCTACCCCAGTTTAATTTAGGAGAAAGTATATGACTCATCCTGCACAATTTATTAATGGTCAATGGTCGCAAGGCCAAGGCACAGAATTTAACTCAGTTAATCCTGCAAATAACGACGTTATTTGGCAGGCATCAGCTGCAAGCGCAGAGCAAGTAGATAGCGCTGTAGCATCAGCACGTGAAGCATTTTACAGCTGGGCTGATAAAAGCTTTAGCGAGCGTTTAGAGATTGTAAAAACCTTTGCTGCAACATTAAAAGAGCACAGCGAAGAGCTAGCGGTTGCTATTGCACAAGAAACAGGTAAACCACTTTGGGAAACACGTACTGAAGCGGGCGCCATGGTAGGTAAAATTGCCATTGCTGAAAAAGCATTTTTAGACCGTACTGGTGATGTTGAAAACGCTATGCCGCAAGGCCGTGCGATGATCCGTCATAAGCCACATGGTGTTGTTGCTGTATTTGGCCCTTACAACTTCCCTGGGCATTTACCAAATGGCCACATTGTACCTGCACTTTTAGCCGGTAATACTGTGGTATTTAAGCCATCTGAACTTACACCTATGGTGGCTGAGCTAACCCTTAAACTATGGGAAAAAGCCGGTTTACCTGCTGGGGTAATTAACCTAGTTCAAGGTGAAGTAGAAACAGGTAAAGCATTGGCGTCACACAAAGGCATTGATGGTTTATTCTTTACTGGGTCTTCACGTACGGGTCATATTTTACATGAACAGTTCGCAGGCCAACCAGGTAAAATTTTAGCGCTTGAAATGGGTGGTAATAATCCGCTAATCGTTAAAGATGCAGAAGATACTCTTGCTGTAGTGCACGATATTGTGCAATCTGCGTTTATCTCAAGCGGCCAACGTTGTACCTGTGCGCGTAAATTGTTTTTACCAACAGGCGCTAAAGGCGATGAAATTTTAGCGCGCTTAATTACAGCGACTAAAGCAATTAAAGTTGGTAACTACGACGACGCTGACCAACCATTTATGGGTTCAATGATCTCAGCGGCCGCTGCCGCTGGTATGGTTAAAGCACAAGATGAGTTAAAAGCCATGGGTGGAGAAGTATTAGTTGAGCTTG
This sequence comes from Pseudoalteromonas sp. S1608, assembly GCF_005887265.1. Taxonomy (GTDB): domain Bacteria; phylum Pseudomonadota; class Gammaproteobacteria; order Enterobacterales; family Alteromonadaceae; genus Pseudoalteromonas; species Pseudoalteromonas undina. The sequence continues at coordinate 37,311 of NZ_PNDK01000013.1, read as the reverse complement.
AGCATACAGCTAACACCGGTTTTGTTACACCGGGTATTATTGAGTGCACAAATATTAAAGACTTCCCAGATGAAGAGCACTTTGGTCCACTTTTAAAAGTATTCCGCTTTGACGATTTTGACCAAGCGATTGATAAAGCAAACGACACTAGCTTTGGTTTATCAGCAGGTTTATTAAGTGATAACCAAGCTGATTACGATCATTTCTTACGTCGTATTCGTGCGGGTATTGTTAATTGGAACCGTCCAATTACAGGCGCCTCAAGTGCTGCACCGTTTGGTGGTATTGGTGCCTCAGGTAATCACAGAGCAAGCGCTTATTACGCTGCCGATTACTGTGCATACCCTGTTGCTTCTGTGGAACTTGAAAAAGTAACCATGCCAGCAACATTAAGCCCAGGCTTAAAAATAGATTAAGTTAATAATACTTAATTAGTATAAAAGCAGCTTCGGCTGCTTTTTTTGTATTGCAATCCCACAAAGCTAGCAATTATTAGTGCTTTCTGCTTAAATTAAGCAATCAGTATTTTTGAGGTAAATAAACGATGGTTTTAAACAGGCAAGGGTACGATGACTTAATAATGTACCTAACTCAGAACTTAGCGTTGTTTGAAAAACCAGGCGAAATAAAGCCAGGTGCGCCAACCGTTATTGAGTTAATTGAAGATGTAATTGCCGAAAATGTCATACGCATTTGTCAACAACACCCAGACCTTTCTACAGAGCAGCGCAGTCAAATTGTGCGCGAGGTTGATGGCATTGTTTACGATTTACAAGAAGTGCTGAGTAGTGTGACCTCTCACACTGTTACAGTAGAACAGCATGCTTTTATTGATGAATTTGCTGGGCTAGTTAAAAACTTATTTGATAACGCTATTAATTAATAGTTCCTCCTTTAAAAACCACGCTTTATTCGCTATTTAATTTTAAATGCGCGTGAGAGCCTGCGTGTAATGAATACAAAATTAAACTAATGAGATAAAACAATGCAAGCAAATGTAAAATGGGTTGAAGGTAATACCTATATAGGCCGCTCTAATAGTAATCATAATGTGGTATTTGATGCGGGTAGTGACGGAGCAGCACCAAGCCCAATGGAAATGGTGCTTATGTCTGTCGGTGGCTGTTCATCGGTTGATGTGGTAAGTATTTTAAAAAAAACCAAGCAAGACTTCTCATCCGTTGATGTGCAATTAACTGCTGAACGAGCAGAAACAGCCCCGCGCGTGTTCACTAAAATTAATTTACACTTTGTTGTAACTGGTAAGAATGTGTCTGAAAAACACCTAGAGCGAGCGGTTTCGCTTTCTGCCGAAAAGTATTGCTCAGTTGCATTAATGCTTGATAAAACAGTAGAAATTACCCACAGCCATGAAGTTGTTGAAGATCAGGAAAAATAACGCTTTTTCCGTGAGTGAAATTCGTATAAAATCCGCGAACTTTTCATTCTGCAGGTGCAGATTTCACTAATTTATAGGTTGGTTTATATGAACAAACCCTTCGATAAACTTAAACTTCATGGCTTTAATAATTTAACTAAAAGCCTAAGCTTTAGTATTTACGATATTTGCTATGCAAAAACAGAGCAGCAACGTAAAGAATATATAGAATATATCGATGAGCAGTATAGTGCAGATAGACTAACCGACATTTTAGGTGATGTGGTTGATATTATTGGTGCCAATATTTTAAATGTTGCACGTCAAGATTATGAGCCACAAGGTGCCAGTGTAACTATTTTAGTTTCAGAAGAGCCTGTAGAAGAGCAGCAAAACTATGATGCTGACGAAGCACCAGGGCCATTACCTGACTCAGTGGTTGCACACCTTGATAAAAGCCACATTTGTGTTCACACATATCCTGAAGCACACCCAGATGATGGTATTTGTACTTTCCGTGCGGATATTGAAGTATCAACCTGTGGCATTATTTCGCCGCTTAAAGCGTTAAACTTCTTAATCCATAGTCTTGAGTCTGATGTGGTAACGATTGATTACCGCGTACGTGGTTTTACCCGTGATGTAAACGGCGTTAAACATTACATTGACCATGCAATTAATTCGATTCAAAACTTCATGACAGAAGATACCAAAGAAGCGTACCAAATGATGGACGTGAACGTGTATCAAGAAAACTTGTTCCATACCAAAATGATGTTAAAAGAAACCGATTTAAACACCTATTTATTTGGTTTATCTACTGATGACTTGTCAGATGACGAAGAAGAAGAGATTCGCTCAAAACTAACACGTGAAATGCAAGAAATATTCTATGGCCGTAACCTGCCAGATACAGAATAATAGCAATTAGATTAAATAAAAATGGCGCTCATTGAGCGCCATTTTTGTATGTGTTGTTTAATGCTACTTAACAAGTAATAACCGGGTTTGTCGGCCATTGAGGTACCACACACCGGTTTTATCAAACATAGCATCTTCTTCAAGCATTATTCTTATTTCTTTATTCCACGGTTTTATAAACACCGCATTGTTAAGCTCAATAGAATATGCCGTGTTTAAATGCAACGGGTAATCGCCATCACCCGGCACACCTTGCTGAGCATCCCACATACCTAGTGTTGTACCAGCTGCATGACCATGATAGCCGAGCGGGTGAGTATAAATAGTGGGCTTTAACCCCTGTGCAATGGCTTTTTCGCGGGCGGCTTTTAATACCTGATTACCTGTTTTCCCAGCTGTAAATTCAGCCGTAAAAATGTCTTGTAGCTTATTGCCCTTTTTTAACGCATCAACAAGGTAATCGGGGGCTTTTGTTTCGTCTGGTTTTAAAACATAAGCGTGTTGTTGAGTGTCGGTATTTAAACGCAAATAATTAATACCAAAATCGACATGTAATAAGTCGCCTGCTTGAATAACATTATCGGCATAGCCGTTGGTAAAGCTGTCTTCGTGGTCGAACGATTTACTGTCGGCGCGTTGTATTGCAATACTAGGGTGAAACCACGTTTGTAGCTTAAGCTCCCTTACGCGCTCTCTAAACCACCACACTAAATCGTCGCTGGTTGTCTCTCCAACGGTAATAGTATTACCGGAGAATCCATCAGCAATAATAGAATGGGCAATAGCAACAATGTGTTTGTACATTTCTACTTCTTCTGGAATGCGTTGCTCTAACCACGCAACAGCCAGCGGCTCGGCTGAGGTTATTTTATTTTTATATGTCGCAGGTAAGTTGGCCATTAAAGTGGTGTAATCGCCAAGCACTAGCCCATCGGCATGTGCCCAATCTGTAGATGTGTTGAGAGCAATATTTCGCGGTTGGTATTGCTCTATAAGCGTATTGAGCGCTTGCCACTGATTAGGCTGTGCTTGCTTATCCCAGGCCTTTTTAAAAACACTCCCTATTTTGTAAGGCGCAATTGCAAAGGCGTCAACACCGCCTTGTTTGTTAACTGCAAATAATAAAATAGTGGTGCGCCTTGCCGAGAGCCATGTAGCAGGCAGCATGGTTTTTAATATCGGGTCTTCATTATATTCGCGGCTTATCATTAGCCACATATCTATACTGTGTTGCTGCATTAATGTGGGTAATAAAGTCTTAATACGTTTTTCGGTAATGCTATCGATAAACGCAGCCCTTTCTTTCATTGATAGAATAGTAGGGGGCTCAGCGGCTTTAATTACAGGGCTAAATAGTATGAGTATAAAAGTGAGTAAAAAAACGTATTTATTATTTTGCATGGCTGGCTTATTTTTTAGACGAATATATAAGCTAACATTGCACAAACAATAAGATAAACAAATCATTTGCGATAAACCGTAGACACAAAAAAGCCCAGCAAAATACTGGGCTTTTGTAATAAATACTGCTTAGCCAAGCATGCTGTACAGTAACGCAAATACAGCTAATGAGCCAACAGCCAGTACAAATAAGGTGCTTAAACGGTTACGGTATTTTTGTAAGCTAGGCACTTTGTAAACTGCAATCATTGGCATAATGAATAAAATCATCGCAATGATTGGGCCTGATAACTGATCCATCATATCTAGTATGCTTGGGTTTTTAACCGCGCAGAACCAAATAGCGAAAAACATCAGTACCGCACCCACTTTGTCAGCGACTTTAGGGCTCATGTTTGAGTGTTTAGTCACTAACCCAGTAAAGCTTTCGCGTGCTCCTAAAAAGTGACCTAAAAACGATGACATAATCGCAATAAAGGCAACCAAAGGCCCCAGCGTTGCAATAAATGAGTTTTCTGTAATATTAGCTAAATAAGATAAAACAGAGACGTTTGCCGCTTTTGCTTCAGCCATTTGGTCACCGGTAAGCGATAACACGCATGAGAACACAAATAACAAAACAAAGGTGATCAGTAATAAACTAGTACGCTTTAAAATCGCCTCTGACTTAGACGTTGCTAGGTCACCATAGTGACTGCGTTGCTTATTAACAAAGCTTGAAATAGCCGCTGCATGGCTAAACGAAAATACAATAATAGGAATCGATAACCAAAGTGTTTTACTAAAGCTACCTAGCTCAGGCAAGGCTGTATCGGGCATTTGCCAGCTTGGGATTAAATACAAAGACAAAAAGAATAAAATACCCACTAACGGATAAACTAAAATAGCAAAGGCGCGCAGCATTAAGCGTTCACCGCCCATCATTAAGCCAATCATTAGTGCAACTAGAATACCCGATAAAGCAACGCGTGACGGCGACTCCATCCCTAACTGATTGACCATAAAGCTGTCTACGGTATTGGTTAAACCCACACCGTAAATAAGCAAAATAGGAAAAATTGATAAAAAGTATAATAAGGAGATTAGTCGACCCGCGTTTACGCCAAAGTGTTCTTCTACTACATCGGTAAAATCAGCCTCTTTATTTTTTGATGATAATACAAAACGCGCCAAACCACGGTGCGCTAAAAAGGTCATTGGAAAGGCTAAACACGCCATAATAATCAGTGGCCAAAAACCACCAATACCAATATTAATCGGTAAAAATAAAATACCAGCACCTACTGCGGTGCCAAAAAGGCTAAGTGTCCACTGCGTATCGTGCAGGTTCCATTTTGACTTAGACGTGTGTGCGTCTTGTGCTGGTGCATTTGAAAGCGTTGCACCTTGAGATGTTGTCATGTGTGTATATCCATTATTTATCATAATAATTGCGCCGAAGAATATAGTTTTTAACCACACATTTCATGTGTTTTTATGTCTTGGATATAAATTTGTTGTAGCGTATTAGTTACTGACTGTCACGAATATGAAACAGTGTTTAAAAGCTGCGCAATTAGTGCAGGATTATGCTGCTAAATGCGTGAATAATCAGCAAAGATGCTATTGAAGGAGGGACATACAATCTGAAAAGTTATTTTCAAGTCAATGTGTACTTGGTATAGATTAACTCAGTGAATGATTGATAAGTGTGCTTATGAGAATTGAGAATACTTGCTCACTTTCTTGGCCAGTTAATTGATAACTAACAACTCAAAACGGGTTTTATCCTGTAATATTGCAGCCATTAATCGGAACTTCATAAGAGATTTTTTCTAAACTCCGTTATACTTTCTACAATTTAATCAGCCAACTGAAGTAAATAGGCCGCTAACTGCAATGAGCAAAGACATTCTTTTCCATACTATTTTTGTGCATGAAACCAGTAAAACATGGGTAGTATTTGTTCATGGCGCAGGGGGGAGTTCGGCAATCTGGTTTCGTCAGCTTAAAGCTTATAAAAAAGAATATAATGTGTTGTTGCTTGATCTTCGCGGTCACGGTAAATCGAATAATCTATTACAAAACTTTGTTGATAATAATTACTCATTTAATAATGTCTCTAAAGACATTATCGATGTGTTAGATCATAACAATATAACCAGCGCACATTTTGTTGGTATTTCATTGGGCACAATTCTTATTCGAAATATTGCAGAAATTGCCCCGCAATATGTTTCTAGCATGGTGCTAGGTGGAGCGGTTACTCGTTTTAACACTCGTAGTAATACCTTGGTTTATTTAGGCAATACCTTTAAACACTTGTTGCCTTACATGTGGCTGTATCGTTTATTTGCTTTTATTATGATGCCGAAAAAGCGTCATAAAGAGTCTCGACTTTTGTTTGTTCGTGAAGCAAAACGCTTGTGCCAAAAGGAGTTCATAAAATGGTTTAAATTAGCCATGGACGTAAACCCCTTAATGCAGTACTTCAAAGAAAAAGACATTGATATACCCATTCTTTACATTATGGGTAAAGAAGATCACATGTTCCTTGGCCCGGTTAAAGAAATGGTTAAGCGCCATAAAAATAGCGTACTGCAAACTATTCACCAATGCGGCCATGTTTGTAATGTGGAACGCCCAGATTTATTCAACCAGCACTCGCTTGCTTTTATCGCCCAACAAAATCGTTAGGGTTACCGCCTTTAAAAATCGTTCGATTAATGGCAAGTTTAAAAAACGTATAACAGCCATTATTAGTAAATAGGAATAGGTCATTCTTTTTGACTTTCGCCCTAAACTAAAACATATCCTAAAGGAATAAAATCCAACATTTGAAGCAATATTTTAATAAATTAGGTTTTATTGAATTTATAGCTTCACTTTTATATCAAAGCGTCGTGTGACTTAGTGAAGCCAAGATAGGCTTTTTTCATAACAAACAAGCGATCCTAATATAATATTTATAATTGGCAATAACTTACACTATTTGCTATTAATAGTGTCCATAAAATAAGGACATTTTGCTTAAATATAGGAAGAACGTCCTCTGGTGAAGTCAAAAGGAATGTTGTGAAATTGAAAATATCAAAAGATCAAATTAGAAATCCATTAGGTATAGTTGCGCTATTTATTTCATTGATATACGGCTTTGTATCTCTTCTTTTAGGAAGCTCAGCAGATAAATTAGAACCACTTGAACGATGGCCTTTAATTTTATTTATTGTTATTTTTCCATTTTCTGTTCTATATGTTTTTTATAAATTGGTTACAGACCACCACGGTAAGTTATATAGCCCCTCAGATTATAATACAGATGATTCATTCCTTAAGACTCTTTCGGTAAAAGAGCTAGAAATTAAATTAGAAGAAGATGTTAATGAAGCTGTTGCTACCCAGTTGAATACTTCTAAAAACGAAGCAAGCGTAGAGCAGCTGAGTCGCGCTGATATTAAAGGGAAAATAAGAAAATCTGAAGAATTTGTAATTCGCGAAATAAAAAATGAATTATCAATAGAGCCAACTATTGGTATTAAAGTTAGTTCTGATCTTTATATATTCGATGCTGGTTATATAAAACCCAACGATGAGCTTATATTGCTTGAGGTCAAATATTACACTCGACCAACAATTTCTTTTATAGCAGTAGATGAGTTTCTACATCGAGCTAAATTAGCTAAAAGCACTATGACAATAAAAACTAAATTTATAGTTGCCGTAATAACGGAATTTGAATCTGATGAATTTGATATGATTAAAAATGCTTGGAAAAACAGCATTGAAAAAGATGAATTAGATATTGAACTCAGGTTTTATGTAGGTAATCGGATTTGGGCTTAATTGGTTTCTCAAATACTATTCATCTCCAATTGAGTAGGGACTTTTCATTACTTTGAGTTGTTTAAAGCTATCACTTGTTTTGCTGACAACTGATAGCTAACCACTAAAAGCTGCTCTTATTCTTCTAAGGCAGAAACTACAAAATATGGATTCAAGTACTCATCTTTGGTGTTATAAATAAGCGGACTGCCATCAAGTTTAGTCACTTTTGCACCGGCTATTTCGGCAATGGCATGGCCTGCGCCGGTATCCCATTCACAGGTTGGGCCTAAGCGTGGGTAAATGTCGGCACTGCCCTCGGCGACTAAACACAGTTTGAGTGAGCTGCCTTTTGACACCATTTCAACGTCATCAAAGCGTTTTACAAATTCAGCTAAATCGGGGGAAGGGTGCGAGCGACTGCCTACAACACGTATAAGGCCTTTGTTAGGTTTGGTGGTAACTTTAAGCTCGATACGCTCATCGCCTTTGTCTTTAAAAGCACCAATGGCTTCGGCGGCTATGTACGATACACCTAGCGCAGGGGCATCAACCACAGCTAAAACTGGTTTGCCGTTTTCGATTAGGGCAATATTAACGGTAAACTCGCCGTTCTTTTTAATAAATTCTTTGGTGCCATCAATTGGGTCAACCAGCCAATAGCTGTTCCATGTTTGGCGTACGTCCCAACCAATGTCGGCACTTTCTTCACTCAATACAGGAATATCGGGAGTGAGCTTTTTGAGCCCTGCACTAATGATTTTATGAGCTGCTAAGTCGGCGTCGGTTACGGGGCTTTCATCAGCTTTGTATTCAACGTTAAAGTCTTTGTTGTAAATACCCATAATCGCGCTTCCCGCTTCGCGAGCGAGAATAAGAGTTTCTTCTAGCAGTTCAGTTTGGTTCATTAGATGGGCCTATAGTATATGCTGATGTTTTAGATACGTTATCAGTTGAGCTACCGATTGGTCTAGGGTGTTTTTACTGGTATCTAAAATTATTTCAGGATTAACCGGCGGCTGGTAAGTTGAATCAATCCCAGTAAAGTGTTTAATTTCACCGGCGCGTGCCTTTTTATATAAGCCTTTTGGGTCGCGGCTTTCACACACCTCAAGAGGGGTGTCGATGAATACTTCGATAAATTCACCCTCATCAACTAACTCACGAACCATGTCGCGCTCAGCTTTAAAAGGAGATATAAACGCAGTAAGGACTAACAAACCAGCATCAACCATTAGCTTGGCGGTTTCGCCTACGCGGCGGATATTCTCAACGCGGTCTGCATCACTAAAGCCTAAATCTTTACATAAACCATGGCGCATATTGTCGCCATCAAGTAAATAGGTGTGTGCGCCTTGCTGATTGAGTGCTGCTTCTAGTGCATTCGCAACGGTGCTTTTACCTGAGCCAGAAAAACCAGTAAACCATATAATAGCGCTCTTATGATTTTTTTGTTCACTGCGCTGCATTTTAGTAGTGGCGTAATTATGCCAAACAATATTGTTATCCATTTGCTGTGTCTCTTTATGCTATAAGCGCGGGCATTAAAACGGAAATACCAGCGGGATCAAAGTCAGTACGGTAATTGAATAAATAATAGAAAGCGGTAGCCCCATCATTACATAGTCTTTTCGTCGGTAGTTACCTGCGCTATAAACCATCAGGTTAGTTTGATAACCAAAAGGTGAAATAAAGCTGGCTGAAGCGCCAAATGCAACTGCCATAATAAACGGCAAAGGTTCTACGTTAAAGCCAATGGCTAGTGAGTAGGCAACCGGGAACGATAGCGCTGCTGCGGCATTATTGGTGATTAATTCGGTGAATAATACGGTCATTAAAAAGATAGCGATAAACGCGCCATAAGGGCCAAAGTCGCCTAGCACTACAAACATAGCGTCTGATATTTGCCCAGCAAGGCCGGTGCCTATCATCAGCTTAGCTAAACCTATGGCACTGCCCACGACAGCAAGTAACTCAATAGGAAAACGGCGCTTTATTTCGCTTAGCTTAATAGTACCACACAGCATTAGGCCAATAAGAAACACTAACAAGCCTTTAACCAGCGGTACTGCACCTAAAATACTTAATCCCAGCACACCCGCAAAGCTTAACAATACAATATTTGATTGCTTTGCACCTAGGTGGGTTTGTAAATCAAGCCCTGAAATATACACAAACTCGCGTTTTAAGTTAGTTAAGTCATAAAAGCTTTTACCAGGGGCAAGAATTAATGAGTCACCCGCTTGTAATCGCACTTGTCCAAGCCCGCCTTGTAAGCGGTCATGCCCACGGCGAATAGCAATAACGGCTGCATGAAATTGTTCTCTAAAGCGGGCTTCTTTTACTGTTTTGCCAATTAACTTAGACGATTGGCTAACGACAACTTCAACGAGGTGTTCTATGTCTTTTTCGTGTTTGTCGTGCACCACTTTTAAGCCATCAAAGCGAGTAAGCAAAGGCACGGACTTTATGTCGCCCACAAACAGCAGTATGTCGTCTTGTTGAATAATATGTTGGGGGGTCACGGCGCAAATTCGGTTGCCGTCACGAATAATTTCAGCCAAAAACAAGTCTTTTAGATCGCGTAAACCGTTTTCCTCTACAGTACAATTTATTAACTTTGAGCCAGTTTGCACTTTCCCTTCTAGATAAAAAGGCACCACCTCTTGGCTATTTTTACCATTGTCAGGCAGGTATTTTAGCATCACCAAAATAGTAATTAAGCCCACACTAAGTGCGCCCAAACCCACCAAGGTAAAATCAAAAAAGCCCAGTGGCGCCATGCCCGCATCTACTGCAAAGCCATTTACGATTAAGTTAGTAGAGGTGCCAATAAGCGTAATAGTACCCCCTAAAATCGCGGTGTACGACAAGGGCAGCAATAGCTTTGAAGGGGAGTGATTTGGGTTATCCTTTATGGCGGTAATTAATGAGGCAACTACCGCGGTATTATTAGTAAACGACGATAAAAAGGCGGTAGACAGCCCTAATTTAGTTACTGACTTAACTAAACTACCACTGGATAACGATTTGGCTAAGCGTTGAATAAGCGTGGTTTTTTCTATCGCTATCGACACTAAAATTAATAACACTAAAGTAATTAATGATGAGTTAGTGTAATTAACCAGCATGCTTTCTAAATCTATTAGCCCGGTTAGGTAGCTGGTGCCTATGGCACTAACAAATAACCATGCAGGATTAATACGGGTGCCAAACAGGCACCCGACTAAAAGCAACATAATGCCTGTTAAAATGAGCTGTTCTACCATGCTTTAAATGTTCCTAACAGGCGTTCATTAACGTTATAGCTTTGAAATATCAAGCGCTTGCCAATGCGGGAAGTGCTTGCGTACGAGGGCGTTAAATTCAACTTCAAAGTCGCTGAATTGTCCTGCGTTTTCTTCACTTTTCAGTACCTGTTCTATCATTCCTGCTGCAACCGTTAAGTTTGATAAACGATCAATAAGAATAAACGAGCCGGTTTCATGATTATGATGGTACTGATCGGCTAAAATAGTCTCGGTCAGCTCCAGTGTCACAATCGCAATTTCGTTTAACTGCAATGAATCTGCACTGCCATGCTCTAACGTGTTTACATCAATTGTGTGGTCAATTTTTGTGACCATTGCCGAGGTGTTTTTGCTGCCAAGTTTAAGGTTGTAACTTTTACCGAGCACCAATGGTGACTCGTGCATCCACACAATTTTAGCCTGTAATTGGTTAGTTACTTGCGCTTGCGAATTTGCAGGCACAATAACGTCTCCTCGGCTAATATCTATTTCAGTATTAAGTGTCACTGTAATTGCTTGGCCTGCCTCGGCGGTGTCGAGGTTGCCATCAAAAGTAACTATTTCTTTAATATGTGATGTTTTGCCTGAAGGCAGTACCTTTACTTCATCACCTACACGTAATTTACCCGATGTAAGCGTGCCTTGAAAGCCACGGAAGTTTAGATTAGGGCGTACCACGTATTGCACCGGAAGACGCGCTTCAAAACCAGTGTCGATTTCAGCGGCTGGTGAGTCTTCTAACAGCTCAAGCAACGGCTTGTCGGTGTAATAAGGAGTATGTGCAGAGCGGGTTACTACGTTATCGCCTTTAAGTGCCGACATAGGCACAAACTTAATATTTGATACGTTAAGTTGCTTGGCAAATTTTAAATAATCGGCTTTAATTTTTTCATAAACGGTTTCATCAAAATCAACAATATCCATTTTGTTAACCGCAACCACAAACTGCTTAATGCCTAATGAGTCACAAATAAAACTATGACGCTTAGTTTGTACCTGCACGCCATAGCGCGCATCCACTAAAATAATGGCAACATCACTGGTTGATGCACCGGTAACCATGTTTCGGGTGTACTGCTCATGCCCTGGGGTGTCGGCAATAATAAATTTACGCTTAGCGGTTGAGAAATAGCGGTACGCTACGTCAATTGTTATACCTTGTTCACGCTCAGCTTGTAGGCCATCTACTAACAGTGCTAAATCAAGATCTTCACCGGCGTTACCTACTTTTTCGTTATCTTTATGAAGCGCGGCTAGCTGATCTTCATAAATTTGGTGACTATCGTGCAGTAGGCGGCCAATTAAGGTTGATTTACCGTCATCCACACTGCCACAAGTCAGCATACGCAATAAGCTTTTATCTTGTTGACGTGCTAGGTAAGCGTCTATACCAATTTCTTTTACTTCATTAAATGTATCGTTATTTAGGTTAGACATTAGAAATACCCCTCACGTTTTTTCTTCTCCATAGAGCCTGCTGAATCATGATCAATCACTCGACCTTCACGTTCAGATGACGATGAAAGCAGCATTTCTTCAATAATTTCGGTTAGATTGCTGGCGGTAGATTCCACTGCACCTGTGAGTGGGTAACAGCCTAATGTTCTAAAGCGAACCGACTTCATTTGCGGTACTTCACCTTCATTAAGTGGCATGCGATCGTCATCAACCATAATTAAAGTACCATCGCGCTCTACTACAGGACGCTCTTTAGCAAGGTAAAGTGGCACCATTTCGATGTTTTCTTGATATATGTATTGCCAAATATCTAGTTCAGTCCAGTTAGACAGTGGGAATACACGAATGCTTTCTCCTGGGTTCACTTGGCTGTTATAGGTATTCCAAAGCTCAGGACGTTGGTTTTTAGGATCCCAGCGATGGTGTTTATCACGAAATGAGTAAACACGCTCTTTAGCCCGTGATTTCTCTTCATCACGACGTGCGCCACCAAATGCGGCATCAAAACCGTATTTATTAAGCGCTTGCTTTAGCCCTTGGGTTTTCATGATATCGGTATGTTTACCCGAACCATGTGTAAACGGACCTACACCCATTTCGATACCTTCAGGGTTTTTGTGTACGATTAAATCAAAGCCGTACTCTTTAGCCAAACGGTCGCGAAACTCAATCATTTCACGAAACTTCCAGTTGGTGTCTACGTGTAATAACGGAAACGGAATTTTCGCAGGGTAAAATGCTTTACGAGCTAAATGCAAAAGTACCGATGAATCTTTACCGATTGAGTAAAGCATAACTGGGTTCTCAAACTCAGCGGCGACTTCGCGCATGATTTTGATACTTTCAGCTTCAAGTTGCTGAAGGTGAGTTAAAGCCATTGTTGGTCGTCCTACTAAAATGATTAAATTAAAATCTGTTAAACTACGCTACGTCTGTAAGCGGTTGAGCAAAGCTACTGATCTGTGCTTTTTCGCCAAACCAGTTTAATTCTTTATGCAGCGAAGCCACTTCACCAATAATGAGTAATGCCGGTGAAATAATATCATATTGTTCAATTAGCTGCGCTAATTGGTCTAACTGTCCGGTAACTACGCGTTGATTTTCACGTGTGCCGTTTTCAATAATTGCTACTGGTGTTGTTGCTTCTCGCCCATGTTTTAATAGCTCGGCTTGAATATGCGGCGATTTAATCACCCCCATATAAATAGCCAGTGTTTGGTTTTTTTGTGCAAGCGACTGCCAATTAAGCTCTTGGCCTTCCTTTTTACAGTGACCAGTAACAAATTGAATAGCTTGAGCATGATCGCGATGCGTTAAAGGAATACCTGCATAGGCACTACAGCCTGCGGCCGCCGTTATACCTGGCACTATCTGGTAATTTACGTTATTGGCTGCCAGTACTTGTACTTCTTCGCCACCACGACCATAAATAAATGGGTCGCCGCCTTTAATACGACATACTTTTTTACCTTGTTGCGCTAAATCAACTAGCATCTTATTGGTATCTTCTTGAGCTACGCTATGATCGCCTAGGCGTTTACCCACACAAATTAAATCTGCATCGCGGCGCACTAACTCCATGATTTCATCAGAAACTAAGTAATCATATACCACCACGTCGGCTTGTTGCATTAGCTGCAATGCTTTTAGGGTGAGTAACTCTGGGTCGCCTGGGCCTGCACCGACTACGTATACTTCACCTTCAGGCTCTACTTTGGCATCTAGCATTTGCTCTAGTTGTTGCTCAGCGCCATGGGTATCACCGGTTTGGACTTTACTCACTACTGATGAATCAAACACGCCTTCCCAAAACTGGCGACGATCGGCGAAGTGTTTAAAGCGTTGTTTTACTTTGTGACGAAAACCACCGACTAAGTTGGCGAGAGGGCCAATATGCTGTGGAATAAGTGTTTCGAGCTTTTCACGTAAACGTCTTGCTAATACCGGTGCGGTACCTGCACTTGAAATCGCAATGGTAATTGGGTTGCGATCAACAATAGAGGGAAAAATAAACGTACATTTAGGTTGATCATCCACCACGTTCACAAACACATTACGTGCATTGGCGAGTTCAAAAACCGTATTATTAACTTCATCATTGTCGGTGGCGGCAATAATCAAAATTTTGCCATCAAGATGTGACTCTTCAAAATAGGCATCTATTAAAGTAACTTCATTGTTGTGCGCATGTTCTTTTAATTCATCACAAAACCACGGGGCAACTAAGGTTACTGCAGCACGTGCTTTTAAAAACGCGCGGCATTTTCGCAAGGCAACTTCTCCACCGCCAACCACCAATACTGGCTTGTTGTCGAGTTTGGTAAAGATAGGTAAATATTGCACTGAGTAACGCCCCTAAAAAGATAATAAAGTGTTTAATACACAGGCAGAATATAGCGGCTATTGATAAGTAAAAAATAATTAAATCTTAGTTGATATACTCAAAAGTTATATAAACTGTGTTTTTTAGGTCTAAATCTTATTTAGTAAGGGATAGAGTGCTGTTTAGTATAAAAAACGCGCTTATAGTGTTTGGTTATGAGCTATAGCAAGATTAAGCTATGATGCTTATATAGTTTAAGGTTTTTAAAATTTCATGGGCATAAAATGACAAATAATACTCAAAACGCCATGCTAGTTGTTAGTTTAATGGATTTAACCAGTTTAAACACCGATGATAATCAAGCTAGTATTAATGCATTAGTAAACAGCATTGATTCTAAATTAGGCATACCCGCTGCAGTTTGTGTGTTTAGTGAATTTGTAGATGATGCAAAAATAGCGCTCGCTAATCGGCTATTGAGTCATGTAAAAGTGGCCACAGTAACCAACTTTCCTACAGGTGATGCGCCACTTAATGAAGTGCTTAATGAAACACTAATAGCCATAGAGCGTGGGGCCGATGAAATAGACTTAGTCATTCCTTATAAAGCACTTATAAAAGGCGAAGCCGATACAGTACTGGAATACGTGAGTGAAAGTAAAAAAGCATGTGGTAGTCGCGCTAAACTTAAAGTGATTATTGAAAGCGGTGAGCTAAAAACACCTGCGCTTATTGCTCAAGCAACCGAGCTTGCTATTCAAGGGGGAGCTGATTTTGTAAAAACCAGCACCGGTAAAGTCGCGGTTAACGCCACGCTTGAAGCAACTGAAATTATGCTTAATGCCATCAAAAAGTCATCAAAACCAGTTGGTTTTAAGGCCGCAGGCGGTGTGAAAACGACAGGTGATGCCAATGCTTATTTGCAGCTAACAACTGAGATTATGGGGCATGAATATTTAGCACCAGAGACATTTAGGTTTGGCGCTTCCTCGCTTTTAAATGACGTTTATAAGGTATTGCATGAAGCGCAGCAGTGATGCCGAAAAACAACAGCTAGAGCACGATGCAGCTAAGTTGTTTTTGCGTTGCTATGAGCAGCAAACCGGTATTCATATGCGCCACATTTGGCATAATAAACCAAATAGACCCGATGTAAGTTGTTATCAAGAAAATGAGCAACTCGATATAGAAGTAGCGCATTTATATGCCAGCGAAACCGAAGCAATGGCCGTGTTAGGTCGGCCATTATCAATACATATGCAACGTGATTTAGCTGACATGGCACAACAGCCCAGTGAAAACCGACTGCAATCAGCATTAGGACGATTGCTTAAACAAAAAGCGACTAAGCGTTATTACTCAAAACGTACCTGGTTGCTAATTCGTAACGCTAGCACTATTTGGCATAAGAGCGACTTTGAAGCGGCAATAAAAACAATAGCTTTTCCAAATACCCATCAATTTGAGCAAATATGGTTACTGTGTGATTTTTATCGCGGTGAGTTATTACGAGTAGATTAAAAGCGACTAGGGGATAGCCGCTTTTTTTGATTTAAATGAATTGTGTTGCTTAGTTAAATTGAAACATGCTGCCTAAGCTTTCAAGCCCTGATTTTTGAGTTTTAGCTAAACATTTTGTGTCATCTAAAGATTTCTTTGTTGTTTCATCGGCAAGGCCTGTTACTTTTAAGCTCTTTTCTTGTTGATATTCGCGTAGTGCTAATACAGTTTGACGGTCGTATTTTACGTCTTCAGTCTCAAATTCTTCATAATTAGGTTGGTTTTTTAAATAGCCTAAGCAAACCAAGTTCATACGAGACATTGCTAAGTCCATTTTTTCATAATGTGGCATTCTATGATTCGGCACATCGACAGCGACAGCAGCAGGTGCTGCTTTTTTACTAGCTACCTTTGGCGGTGGTGGTGCTGTATAGCCTGCAGCAAGCGTGTTGTTTTGGTTATAGCGATAATAGGTGTCTGGGATTTTAGTTTCTAAAAACTCAACGGCTTTAATTATTACTTCACGTAGTGCTTTTTCTTTTGGTGTATCTGACCAACCACTAAGACTCCCTCCAACCAATGCGCCACCAAAGTTTGTTGCTGCGCTGGTAAAGTTAAAATCTTTACTACCGCCTTCAACACTAGTTGCAGCTAAAATACGTGAAGTGCGCGTATCAATTAACCTTAGGTCAATAGCCATATGCGATCCAGAAAAGCCAGCAGAAACAGAGCTAAACACATCACCAATAAAACCGCCCGAACCAACACTTGCACCTGAACTGTCATCATCAAACTCGGTAACCGCTGCAACGACTACAATCTCAGCGCCTTCAATTTCGCCATAGGCAGCTCCAGATTGTGCACTCACTCTGCCAGATACTGCTAAATCTTGCTCCGAAAGCACAGCGTCTAGCGCTTGGCGCTCCAATACAATAAAGCGATTAGTGCCAACAAGGGCGGTGGTAAGTTGATCTGCCATACCTTCACCAATTTCTTTTCGCCACCACCTTGAGTTATTTGACTTATCAGTGAAACGTGCCACGGCGATACGCGCTTTAGGGCCATTGTATTTTTGTTTACTTACTTCATTAATGTCAGGTGAATTTTTATTTGAAGTGACATTGGTTGAAGTGCTTTGACATGCGCTTAAGCTCGTTATTAATGCTGTGGCAAGTAGCGTTTTTTGTATGGATGAGAGCATAGTATTTTCCTTAATTTATCTGCTTAATTACATTTGTAGTTATTTTTTTAGCAATGGCTAATTAAGGTTAATTTAAATAAATCAGTAGCTTAAAAATAGTACTCAGGCGAAAGCTTTGAGTACAGATGCGAAACTAATGACTTTTACATGTTTGTGCTTCTCTATATTGTTTAGGTGTCACTGTATATTTGGCTTTAAAGCAACGAGCAAAGTAACTTTGAGAACTAAAGCCGGTGTTATCTGCAACTAAACCTATGGTTAAGTCGCTACCTGCTAATAATTTTGCTGCATATTCTAGACGGGTATTGCGAATGTAATCACTGGGTGTAACGTCAAAAAGAGCTTTCATTTTTAATTGCAGTGCGCGAGGGCTCAAACACATTGCGCTGGCAAACTCTTCGACGCTAAACAGTTCATTTTGATAATTTTCGCGCAAGATTGTTTTTAAGCGTTCTGTAAATGTGTAATCTTTATTTTGCTCTATTTGCGCATCTAAGGTCACAGCATGTACTTGAGCTGATAGCTGTTTAACTAAGTGTTTATTTAACGCATCACGAATACCTAATAAACCATGAATCCGACTCTTTAATAATGATGCTTCAAAGGGTTTACACAGGTAGTCATCGGCCAGTAAATCAAGCCCTTTTATACGGCTATTGCTGTCTGCTTTGGCAGAGAGTAATAAAACAGGAATATGGTTTATCGAAATGTCTGAGCGAATAGCGCTTAGAAGCTGATATCCATCCATCGTTGGCATCATCACGTCACTGAGTACCAAATCGGGCATTTGAGTTTGGCACAGCAAAAGCCCTTCTTCTCCATTATTAGCGCTCAGACAGGTGTAGTTATCACTAAACAGTGAAACCAGTAACTCACGCATTTCCACGTTATCTTCAACAATGAGTAGTTTTTTGTTGTTTTTTAGCGGCATAGTTTGAGAGGGTGATAGTTGTTTATCCGTTAATAAGTTATCTGATTCACACAATGGCAAAGTGACTGTGAAGCAACTTCCCTTGTTGATTTTACTAACTAATGAAATTTGCCCACCGTATTGCTCTACAAGCTGCTTAACCAGCGCGAGACCTATACCACTGCCTGTTTGGTTGTGTGCTGCAACACGAGTAAAACGTTCAAAAATAAGCGCTTGCTGGTGTTCTTCGATACCAATACCAGTATCAGATACCGTTATAACAACATTATTGTTTGTGTTAGAAAGCGTTAAATTAACGCTTTCATTTGATGGGGTGTATTTAAGTGCATTGGTCAATAAGTTATCAATAATAGATAAAGCATGTTTAGTTTCTAAATTTATATAATTAGGCTGTTGCGTGGTGTCTTTAAAGGAAAAACTAATATTTTTTTGAGCAAACAAAATAGCGAAGTCGTCTACTATTTGTTCTATAAAAGGGCTTATAGAATAAGCGGATACATATTCTATAGTCGCACTTGGGCGCTGGCTGAGCTGTAATAGCTCATTAATTAAATTAAGTAGGCGGAGCCCGTTACGCTTGATTATAGAAACTTGATGTTGCGCTTGAGCACCGAGTTGTTGCTGTTGTAAGTTTTCTACTGGCGCTAAAATTAAGCTTAATGGCGTTTTAAGTTCATGGCTAATATTATCTAAAAATTGGGTCTTTAGTTGATTAAGCTTTCTTTCTTGTTGAATGAGTTGCTCTGCGGTTTTAGCTCGATAGCGTGACGCTAAAATTAACCATGTAATAATCAAAACTATTATAAGGTAAGCCGCATACGCCAATTTCGTTTGCCACCAAGGAGGCGTTACTGTCAGCATTAGCATAGTGTGAACATTGCTCCATTGCCCGTATTGATCGCTTACTTTTAATTGTAATTGATAATTACCTGCACTTAGCTGCGAATAGTTAACTTGGCGTTGGCTTGCATCTGTATAGATAAATTGCTTATCTAAACCACTTAGCTTGTAAGCATACTGGTATTGATTAGCTGATGAGGCATTATTAACGGCGGAATATTTAAAGCCAATGACCCCTTGGCTAGTTGGAAAAGAGAGTTTTTTAGTATGATTTATTAGTTTTGCTGGCTGTTTTTGATCTGTTAGATAGTTTTTTGTTGAACTTGCTTGGTTATAAATTAATAGCTCAGTTAATACTGGGGTTGGGGCTGAAGTACTCAATAGCAGTTTACTAGGGTAAAACTGATTAAAGCCATTGATTCCGCCAAAAAATAGCTCGCCATCAGCTGCTTGAAAAGCGGCACCTAAAATAAACGAATTATGCTGCACGCCGTCACGAGGTAAAAAATGCTGCATAGCTTGATTCGTGGGATTATAGCGAGTGAGCCCTTGGTTACTGCTTAGCCATAAGTGGCCTTTACTATCATCTTTAATAGCAAAAATATTATCGTTCAGTAATCCATTATGTTCGGTAGTGTAAGAGATTTTTTGTGTTTTTTTATCAAGGCGGTTTAAACCACCAAAGGTACCAACCCATAAAGTATCGTTATTTTGCAGGTGCAAGGAAGTGACCATATTATGGCTTAAACCAGTTTTCGGTTCGTTATTTGCGGGGTAATGGGTAAATGATTCATCGGCCATGCTTAGATAATTTAAACCTGCACGCGTCCCGACCCATAATCCGTTTATATTTTGATCAAAAAGCAGAGTAAACACGGTATTGTTAGCAAGACTATTAGTTGAATCGTCGTGCTTGTAATGTTGAACCTCTAAAGTGTCGGGATTAAAGCGTGTTAAACCTTGGTTACTACCTAGCCATAAATTTCCTTTAGGATCGCTCGTTATCGCATAAACACGATCGCTGCTAAGTTGATGACTTTGCGTTGTATAGGCAATAAAATTATCTTCAGCTGGATTGTATTGCAGTAACCCACCGCCATAGGTACCAATCCAAAGTCGCTGTTGGTTATCTTCATGCAGGCTAAATACATTATTATTAGTAAGGCCGCTTTGCAATTTTGAGTTAACTTTATAGCGCTTAAAGCCAGTGTCGGTTTGTTTGTTTAAGCCATCACGCGTACCAACCCATAACTGACCTTGTGAATCTTTAAGTAGAGCGCGAACAAAATTATGACTAATGGTAGTCTCATCATCGCTCAAATGCTGTTGATGCGAAAATTGATTTTGCTTTTTATCATAACGTTGCAAGCCATAGCCATCAGTACCAATCCAAATGATACCGAACTGATCTTGATAAAGTGACAATAGGTAATCATTAGCAAGCCCATTTAGTTGCTGTTTATTGTGCGGTATGTGCTCAAAGTTATTTTTAGATGTACTTTGCTCTGTTTTATAAAATAAACCTTTTCCATAACTTGTCAGCCACATGGTATCGGTGTCGTCAATTAATATATCGGTGATCCATACATCTGTAAATTGAGCAAACTCCGCAAAAGCCTCTGTTGTTGGAATAAATAGGCTAAGGCCTTGTTTGCTTGCTAGTAATAGCTGCCCTTGTGTATTTAAGTGTAACCGCCATAAATTCTTATGGCTCTTTGCTATGTGTTTAAACGTTTTTAGCTCTGGGTTAAATTTAATTAATCCCTCGTTGGTCGCTAACCAGATACTCTGTTGAGCATCTATTACGATATCTTGTATTACGGTATTAGCTTGCTCGGGGCTATTATAGCTAAATGACTCAACTTCATTATTGACTATATTTAATCGTGTTAACTTTCCATGTTCATGGCCTAACCAAATATTATTTAGGTTATCTGACGCCAGTGACCATATACGGTTATCAGTAATCGCCAACTCAGTTTGCGTATTAAAAACCTTAAATTGACCGGTTTGAGTATCAAGTAAGTTTAAACCATTACTGGCTGTAGAAAACCAGATAGCATGAGGGCCGCCAGCAAGGCAATCGGTGACCCAGTTTCCTGAAATACTAGCCTCAGTAGGGTGAGACTTGAAGCGTTTAAACTCATAACCATCAAAGCGATTAAGACCGCCTTGTGTGGCAAACCAATGAAACCCTTGCTCATCAGTGATGCTGCATGTAATCGAGTTTTGCGATAATCCTTGCTCACTCGAATATGTATCTAAGTGAATAGGGCGGGCAATAAGCATGCTATGAAACAAGCAAAAAATACTTAAAATGAGGGTTTTGAATAGGGTTTGAAGTAAAGGCACTGGCTTCCTTGTGCGAACAGTATTCCTAAAATTGAAACAATCATAAACTGCTTTTTTAATAATGTTAAGTTTGATTTTTACAGCCGTCAGTGAGATTTTAAGTTATGGGTATCTTTTTACTCTTGTGTTAATGAATTGCGTAAGTATAATAGGCATCCACTTTGCAGGGGCGTAGTTCCAATTGGTAGAACAGCGGTCTCCAAAACCGACGGTTGGGAGTTCGAATCTCTCCGCCCCTGCCAATTTTTTACAAAGTGAGTAAAGTCTAGAACTAAAAATCGGTTTAAGTAAGCTTGTTTTTAAGTTTAGATTTTAATGGATTAACCCTGTCGACGTGCAGGGTTGTTGTGTCTGTAGTTAAGGTAATAATATTATGAGCACGAATATAGAAACACCATCGAGTGGGATGGAGTCAGTAAAGTGGTTAGTAGCAATTGCGCTACTTGCAGGCGCAGTCGTTGGTAACCATATGTTTGCAGATCAGTCTGTATTACTACGTGCTATTGGCGTTGTGGTTGCGATAGCTGCGGGTTTAGCTATTGCTTCGCAAACTTTCAAGGGACGTACATTCCTTGCTTTTGCAAAAGAAGCGCGTATCGAAGTACGCAAGGTAGTTTGGCCGACGCGTCAAGAAACAACGCACACGACATTAATTGTAATGGTTGCAACAGTGATTATGGCATTAATCCTTTGGGGATTAGATGGCATTTTATTCCGCGCTGTAGGCTTTTTAACTGGATTGGAGATCTGATCCCATGTCGGATGAGAATAACGAAAAGAAACTACGTTGGTACGTAGTACAGGCTTTCTCAGGTTATGAGAAGCGTGTTGCTCAAACATTATTAGAGCATATTAAAATCAAAGGTCTAGAAGATAGCTTTGGTGAAGTATTAGTTCCTACTGAAGAAGTCGTAGAGATGCGTGCTGGTCAAAAGCGTAAATCTGAGCGTAAATTCTTCCCAGGTTACGTACTAGTACAAATGGATATGAATGATGCAAGCTGGCACTTAGTAAATAGCACAGAACGTGTTATGGGCTTTATTGGTGGCACATCAGACCGTCCTGCGCCTATCAGCACAAAAGAAGCTGATCGTATTCTTAACCGTCTACAAGAGAACGCAGAAGCACCTAAACCAGCAACATTATTTGAACCGGGTGAAGTGGTTCGTGTTACTGATGGTCCATTTGCAGACTTTAGTGGTGTGGTTGAAGAAGTTGACTACGAAAAGAGCCGCGTTAAAGTGTCGGTACTTATTTTTGGTCGTTCTACGCCAGTTGAACTTGAATTTGGTCAAGTTGAACAAGATAAGTGATTGATTTAAAGCGTCGCGTTAAAAACTTTTAAATTTTTGGCACGAAGCTTGAAAAAGGCCGCTGATTAACTTATAATCAGCGGCCTTTTTGTATTCAGGGAAAACGTTTGTTTAACTGTTTGCAGAAAGTGAGAAACCAATTTTTAAACTGGGAAGCCGCTAGAGTACGCGTCCTCGCGCGCACAAGGCTAAGACCCACCTAATGAGGTATTTATAATGGCTAAGAAAGTTGAAGCTCTAATCAAGCTACAAGTTGCTGCTGGTATGGCTAACCCTAGTCCTCCAGTAGGTCCAGCACTAGGTCAACACGGTGTAAACATCATGGAATTCTGTAAAGCGTTCAACGCACGTACAGAATCTATCGAAAAAGGCGCTCCAGTTCCTGTAGTGATCTCTGTTTACGGCGACCGTTCATTTACGTTCGACATGAAAACGCCACCGGCTGCTTACTTACTTAAGAAAGCTGCAGGTATCAAATCTGGTTCAGGCCGTCCTAACACTGAAAAAGTAGGCACAGTAACTCGTGCTCAACTTGAAGAAATCGTTGAGACAAAGAAACCAGACCTTACAGCTTCTGATTTAGAAGCTGCGGTTCGCACTATCGCAGGTTCTGCGCGTGCGATGGGCTTGAACGTAGAGGACTAAGATAATGGCTAAATTAACTAAACGTATGCGTACTATCCGCGAAAAAGTGGAAGTAACTAAAGATTACGAAATTAACGAAGCAGTTGCTCTTTTAAAAGAACTAGCGACAGCTAAATTCGTAGAAAGTGTTGACGTTGCTGTTAACCTTGGTATCGATGCTCGTAAATCTGATCAAAACGTTCGTGGTGCTACTGTACTACCTAACGGTACTGGTCGTGACGTTCGTGTTGCTGTATTCACTCAAGGCGCTAATGCAGAAGCTGCAAAAGAAGCCGGTGCTGAATTAGTAGGCATGGAAGATCTTGCTGAACTAGTTAAGAAAGGCGAGATGAATTTTGACGTTGTTGTTGCATCACCAGACGCTATGCGTGTTGTTGGTCAACTAGGTCAAATCTTAGGCCCACGTGGTCTAATGCCAAACCCTAAAACTGGTACTGTAACACCTAACGTTGCAGAAGCAGTTAAAAATGCGAAAGCAGGTCAAGTGCGTTACCGCAATGACAAAAATGGTATCATCCATACTACTATTGGTAAGGTTGATTTCACTGCTGAGCAGTTACAACAAAACCTTGAAGCTCTAATTGTTGCGCTTAAGAAGGCTAAACCTTCTCAAGCTAAAGGTGTTTACTTGAAGAAAGTAACTATCTCTACAACAATGGGCGCAGGTGTTTCTGTTGACCAAGGCACTTTAAGCACAGTTGTTGCTTAATTGAGTGTTTACATGGCGTGAAATTTGTACTATAATTTTGCGCCATTTTGCTGATTAATTTAGTTAATCGCAAAGTAAAGAATTCGGGTTGAAGTCCATAATTTCGAAGCGCCTTCGGGCAACGCGATAAATTGGGCTTCCGTCCAAGACCGTAGGCGGCTTCGGCCTTAATATTACCTACGTAGACGGTGTGAATCCCCAGATAGATTTTTCCTAATCTTCTGGCTCTCGCCGTAAAAAGCATCTCCACCTTTATTGGTGGGGAAGAGTAAAACAGGGAAGCCGATGTACGGTAACCCATTAAACCAGGAGTAACACCCATGGCTTTAAATCTTCAAGGCAAAAAGGCAATTGTTGCTGAAGTCAACGAAGCAGCCACTGGTGCTCTATCTGCAGTAGTTGCAGATTCTCGTGGTGTAACAGTTGGTGCAATCACTGCCCTTCGTAAAGAAGCTCGCGAAGCGGGTGTTTGGATGAAAGTTGTCCGTAACACTCTAGCTAAACGTGCTCTTGAAGGAACAGACTTTGAATGCCTATCTGATTCATTTGTTGGTCCAAGCTTAATCGCTTTCTCATCAGAGCACCCAGGTGCTGCTGCGCGTATCTTTTCAGACTTCGCGAAAAAGAATGAGAAATTTGAGCTTAAAACGGCCGCTTTTGAAGGTAATGTAGTAGACGCAGCTATGCTTGCAACTCTACCTACATACGACGAAGCTGTTGCACGCTTAATGAGCGCTATGAAAGAAGCGTCTGCTGGTAAATTGTGTAAAACAATTGAAGCAGTACGTGTACAGAAAGAAGAGCAAGCTGCTTAATTTTAAGCTGTTTAATCCCTTTCGGTGTAAATTTATTTGGACCTTAGAGTCCGTTAATTATTAGGAAATTTGTAATGTCTGTAACTAAAGACCAAATCCTTGACGCAATTGCTGAAATGTCAGTAATGGACGTTGTTGCTCTAGTTGAAGCAATGGAAGAAAAATTCGGCGTAACTGCTGCAGCTGCTATGGTAGCAGGTCCTGCTGCTGAAGCTGCTGAAGAGAAAACAGAATTTGACGTAATCCTTACTGGCGCTGGCGCTAATAAAGTTGCGGCAATCAAAGCTGTACGTGGCGCAACTGGTCTTGGCTTAAAAGAAGCTAAAGCTCTAGTTGAAGCTGCTCCAACTCCAGTTAAAGAAGGTATCTCTAAGGAAGAAGCTGAAGCTCTTGCTAAAGACCTTACAGAAGCTGGTGCTGAAGTTGAGGTTAAGTAATCTAGCTTTTGCTAGGTTCGCTGCCTGAGAAATCAGGCAAGGGCTGGTGATTATTTAATCACCGGCCTTTTTGCGCTATAGAGCGACTATTCTTATAGCGCAAATAAAATCTGATTTATTCTTTAATTTCAACGCTTTATAGTTTGCTAGTGTTGAGGTGGGATTAAGTTGGAACAACAGTTAATGTTGTACATCTTGGCATAGATGCCAGTTAAGTCTGTTCTTACAAGAACAGGTCGGGTCAAAGATCAGCAAGCTGAGGAACCCCATGGCTTACTCTTATTCTGAAAAGAAACGTATCCGTAAGGATTTTGGTAAACGTCCACAAGTTTTGGATATACCTTTCTTACTGTCGACGCAGTTAGAATCGTTTAAAAAATTCTTAGTCCCGGACGCTGATGGCGATCATGGTTTGGAAGCTGCCTTCCGTTCTGTGTTCCCAATTAAAAGCTACTCGGGAAATTCTGAGCTTCAATACGTAAGTTATCGTATTGGTGAGCCAGTATTCGATGTAAAAGAATGTCAAATTCGCGGTGTGACTTATTCTGCTCCACTTCGCGTGAAACTGCGTCTTGTAGTAATGGACAAAGAAGCTCCAGGCACAGTTAAAGACATTAAAGAGCAAGAAGTTTACATGGGCGAAATTCCGCTCATGACCGATACCGGTACTTTTGTAATCAATGGTACAGAGCGTGTTATCGTTTCTCAGCTACACCGTAGCCCTGGTGTATTCTTTGATAACGACCGCGGTAAAACTCACTCGTCAGGTAAAGTGCTTTATAACGCACGTGTAATTCCTTACCGTGGTTCATGGTTAGACTTCGAATTTGATGCAAAAGATAACTTATATGTACGTATTGACCGTCGTCGTAAATTACCGGCGTCTATCATCCTACGTGCACTTGAGTACACGAGTGAAGAAATCCTAGATATCTTCTTCGATACTACTGCGTTTGAAATCGCTGACGGTAAAGTTCTTATGGAACTTGTGCCTTCACGTTTACGTGGTGAAACTGCCGCTTTTGATATCAAGAGCGAAGACGGTGAAGTCCTTGTTGAAAGCGGTCGTCGTGTTACGGCTCGCCACATCAAGAGCATCGAGAAAAAAGGCATTAAGCAATTAGAAGTACCACATGAGTACATCATTGGCCGTGTATTAGCGAAGAACTATGTTGATGAGTCAACAGGTGAAATCATTGCTACTGCAAATGACGAGCTAACGCTTGAAATGATGGCTGAATTGGTTAAAGCCGGTCACACGACCATTGATACACTATACATCAATGAAGTGGACAGCGGCGCTTACATGTCAAATACGTTGAATATTGACTCGTCAAGCAACCGTTTAGAAGCACTAGTAGAAATTTATCGCATGATGCGCCCAGGCGAGCCACCGACGAAAGACGCGGCTGAAGCCTTATTTGAGAACTTATTCTTCTCAGAAGAACGCTATGACTTATCAACAGTAGGTCGTATGAAGTTCAATAGCCGTGTAGGTTACGATTCAGACACAGGCCCTGGCACATTAAGCAAAGAAGACATCGTAGCGGTTATGAAAGTATTGATTGCTATTCGTAACGGTGTTGGCGATGTTGATGATATAGACCACTTAGGCAACCGTCGTATACGTAGTGTTGGCGAAATGGCTGAGAATCAATTCCGTGTAGGTTTAGTACGTGTAGAACGTGCTGTACGTGAGCGTTTAAGCTTAGGTGACCTTGATGCGGTAATGCCACAAGATCTTATTAACGCTAAGCCTATTTCGGCAGCGGTTAAAGAGTTCTTCGGCTCGTCTCAGTTATCACAGTTTATGGACCAAAATAACCCGCTATCAGAAGTAACGCACAAGCGTCGTATTTCTGCATTAGGTCCGGGCGGTCTAACTCGTGAACGCGCTGGCTTTGAAGTACGTGACGTTCACGTAACTCACTACGGTCGCGTATGTCCAATCGAGACTCCTGAGGGTCCAAACATCGGTCTAATTAACTCATTGTCTACGTATGCACGTACCAATGACTACGGTTTCTTAGAAACACCTTACCGCAAAGTGGTAGACGGTGTAGTAACTGATGAAGTTGATTACCTATCAGCCATTGAGGAAGGTCAGTTTGTTATCGCACAGGCGAACTCAAACTTAACTGAAACCAATGAGTTTGTAGATGAACTTATTCCATGTCGTCACAAAGGTGAATCAACCTTTATGGGTCGCATGGACCAGCAATATATGGATGTATCACCACAACAGGTGATCTCTGTAGCGGCAGCACTTATCCCGTTCCTAGAACACGATGATGCTAACCGTGCATTGATGGGTTCAAACATGCAACGTCAAGCAGTACCAACATTGAAAGCGGACAAACCGTTAGTAGGTACAGGTATTGAGTTAACACTAGCAAAAGATTCTGGTGTAACGATTGTTGCTAAACGTGGTGGTGAAGTAATGTATGCCGACGCAAGTCGCATCGTTGTTAATGTACATGAAGAAGAGCGCATCCCTGGTGAAGCGGGCATCGACATCTACAACTTAACCAAGTACACACGTTCTAACCAAAATACATGTATTAACCAAAAGCCGACTTGTATGGTTGGTGAACCGGTTACTCGTGGCGATGTGTTAGCAGATGGTCCTTCGACTGACTTAGGTGACTTAGCCCTTGGTCAAAACCTTCGCGTGGCATTCATGCCATGGAACGGTTACAACTTCGAGGATTCAATCTTACTATCAGAGCGCGTAGTTGAAGAAGATCGTCTAACGACTATCCACATTCAAGAACTACAGTGTATCGCCCGTGATACTAAATTAGGCTCAGAAGAGATCACAGCAGATATCCCGAACGTGGGTGAATCTGCACTAGGCAAGCTTGATGAATCAGGCGTTGTATATATTGGTGCTGAAGTTAAAGGCGGCGATATCCTAGTAGGTAAAGTGACTCCGAAAGGCGAAACGCAATTAACACCAGAAGAGAAGCTACTACGTGCTATCTTCGGTGAAAAAGCGTCTGACGTTAAAGACAGCTCTTTACGTGTACCTAACTCTGTAACTGGTACTGTAATCGACGTACAAGTTTTCACCCGTGATGGCGTTGAAAAAGATAAGCGTGCGTTAGAAGTTGAAGACATGCAGCTTCGCGAAGCGAAGAAAGACTTCAACGAAGAGTTCCGTATTCTAGAAGCTGGTGTTTTAGAGCGTGCTCGCAAGTTACTTGTGGCAGCTGGCTTCGATGAAGACAACTTAGCGTCACTGAATGCTGAAAAGTTACTAACTCAAAGCCTTGCTGAAGAAGACAAGCAAGCTGAACTTGAGCAACTAGCTGCACAGTACGATGAGCTTAAAGCTGAATACGATAAGAAGTTTGAAAACAAACGTCGTAAAATTACTCAAGGTGATGACTTAGCACCAGGTGTACTTAAAATAGTTAAAGTATACTTAGCTGTTAAACGTCGTATCCAACCGGGTGATAAAATGGCGGGTCGTCACGGTAACAAAGGTGTTATCTCGACTATCGTACCAGTAGAAGATATGCCATACGATGACAAAGGTCGTACGGTAGATATCGTACTAAATCCACTAGGTGTACCATCGCGAATGAACATCGGTCAGATCCTTGAAACACATATGGGTCTAGCTGCACGCGGTATTGGTGAGCGCTTAGAAGAAATGATGAAAGAGCAACGCGAGCTTCATGAGCTACGTGAATTCATCAAACAAGCTTATGAGATCGGTGAATCTCGTCAGGTTGTGGATATCGCTAGTTTCTCTGATGACGAAATTCGTCGTTTAGCTGAAAACTTGAAAGGTGGTTTACCGATTGCTACTCCTGCATTTGATGGCGCGAAAGAAGACGAAATCAAAGACATGCTAGAGCTAGGCGGCTACCCTAGAAGTGGTCAGGTTACACTTTATGATGGCCGTACTGGCGATCAGTTTGAACGTCAAGTAACTGTAGGTTACATGTACATGCTTAAACTTAACCACTTGGTTGATGATAAGATGCACGCGCGTTCTACTGGTTCTTACAGCCTTGTTACTCAGCAGCCGCTGGGTGGTAAAGCACAGTTCGGTGGCCAGCGTTTTGGTGAGATGGAAGTATGGGCACTTGAAGCTTACGGTGCTGCTTACACTCTACAAGAAATGCTAACAGTGAAATCGGATGACGTGAACGGTCGTACTAAGATGTATAAAAACATCGTTGATGGTAACCATAAAATGGAACCAGGTATGCCAGAATCGTTCAACGTATTGTTGAAAGAAATCCGCTCACTGGGTATCAACATCGAGTTGGAAGAAAATTAAGCCAATTAGATGCTGCAGTTAACGCTGCAGCATCTGTTATGGCTGAATAGAATGTAGGGACGAGAACATCCGTCCTCAAGATTAACTCCGACAGGAGAGCTAAGGTGAAAGACTTACTTAAGTTTCTGAAGCAACAAAATAAGACCGAAGAATTCGATGCAATTCGCATTGGTCTTGCTTCACCAGACATGGTTCGTTCATGGTCATACGGTGAAGTAAAGAAACCTGAGACTATTAACTACCGTACTTTCAAGCCTGAGCGCGATGGCTTATTCTGTGCCCGTATTTTCGGCCCAGTGAAAGATTATGAGTGTTTATGTGGTAAATATAAACGCCTTAAACACCGTGGTGTGATCTGTGAAAAGTGTGGCGTTGAAGTAACACTCACTAAAGTGCGTCGTGACCGTATGGGTCATATAGAACTGGCAAGTCCAGTTGCGCATATATGGTTTTTAAAATCATTACCGTCACGTATCGGCTTAATGCTTGATATGACGCTTCGTGATATTGAACGTGTTCTTTACTTCGAATCATTCGTAGTAACTGAGCCTGGTATGACAACGCTTGAGCGTGGTCAGCTATTAGGTGAAGAAGAATACCTAGATGCACTTGAAGAGCACGGCGATGAGTTTGAAGCGAAGATGGGTGCTGAAGCAGTATTAGACTTGCTTCGTGAACTCGATCTTGCTCAATTAATTGCAGAGATGCGTGAAGAGTTACCAACAATTAACTCTGAAACTAAGCGTAAAAAGATCACTAAACGTCTTAAGTTAATGGAATCGTTCCACCAATCAGGTAATAACCCTGAGTGGATGATCATGACAGTACTTCCAGTATTGCCACCTGACTTACGTCCATTAGTACCACTAGACGGTGGCCGCTTTGCGACATCTGATCTAAATGACCTTTACCGTCGTGTTATTAACCGTAATAACCGTCTTAAGCGTCTACTAGATTTAGCTGCACCAGATATTATCGTACGCAACGAAAAACGTATGTTACAAGAAGCGGTTGATGCGCTACTTGATAACGGTCGTCGTGGTCGTGCAATTACAGGTTCTAACAAACGTCCACTTAAATCGCTTGCTGATATGATCAAAGGTAAGCAAGGTCGTTTCCGTCAGAACTTACTTGGTAAGCGTGTAGATTACTCTGGCCGTTCTGTAATCACGGTTGGTCCTACACTTAAGCTTCATCAGTGTGGTCTTCCTAAGAAGATGGCATTAGAGCTTTTCAAACCATTCATCTATGGCAAATTAGAACGTCGCGGCATGGCTACGACAATCAAAGCAGCTAAAAAGATGGTTGAGCGTGAAGTAGCGGAAGTATGGGATGTACTAGACGAAGTAATTCGTGAACATCCAGTATTACTTAACCGTGCACCAACACTTCACCGTTTGGGTATCCAAGCGTTTGAACCTGTGCTTATCGAAGGTAAAGCGATTCATTTGCATCCATTAGTATGTGCGGCTTACAACGCCGACTTCGATGGTGACCAAATGGCGGTACACGTACCGCTAACAATTGAAGCGCAGCTAGAAGCTCGTGCGTTAATGATGTCTACAAACAACATCTTATCGCCTGCTAATGGTGAGCCAATCATCGTTCCTTCACAGGACGTTGTATTAGGTCTTTATTACATGACGCGTGACCGCATTAACGCCAAAGGCGAAGGCACCGTATTTAAAGATCCTAAAGAAGCAGAAAAAGCATACCGTAGTGGTAATGCCGACCTTCACGCAAAAGTGAAAGTACGTATTAGCCAATCAGTAGCTAATGAAGATGGTGTTGTAGAAGATACAATTACTATCATTGATACTACAGTGGGTCGTGCAATTCTGTCTCTTATTTTACCTAAAGGTATGCCGTTTGAGTCAATCAACCAAGCTCTAGGTAAAAAGCAAATTTCTAGCTTATTAAATGAGTGTTACCGTCGTCTTGGTTTAAAAGACACAGTTGTGTTTGCTGACCAAGTTATGTACACCGGTTTCCACTACGCAATGAAGTCAGGTGTTTCAATTGGTATCGATGACTTAGTTATCCCACCAGTTAAAGCATCAATCATTGAAGCAGCAGAAGCTGAAGTAACTGAAATCAACCAACAATTCCAATCAGGTCTTGTAACGGCTGGTGAAAAGTACAACAAAGTTATCGATATTTGGTCACGTGTAAATGAAAATCTATCACGTGAAATGATGGCTAACTTGTCAAAAGACACCGTAGTGAATGCGCAAGGTGAAGAAGAAGAGCAACCGTCATTTAACTCAGTGTTTATGATGGCCGACTCAGGTGCTCGTGGTAGTGCCGCTCAGATCCGTCAGCTAGCAGGTATGCGTGGTCTAATGGCACGTCCAGATGGTTCAATCATCGAGACGCCAATCACGGCTAACTTCCGTGAAGGTCTAAACGTACTTCAGTACTTCATCTCAACGCACGGTGCGCGTAAAGGTCTTGCCGATACAGCACTGAAAACAGCGAACTCGGGTTACCTAACGCGTCGTCTAGTAGACGTTGCACAAGATTTGGTAATCAATGAAGACGATTGTGGCACAGAAGATGGCTTAACAATGAAACCGCTTATTGAAGGTGGTGACGTTGTAGAAGCACTTCGCGAACGTGTACTAGGTCGTGTTGTTGCTGAGCCTGTTGTTATCCCTGGTACTAATACAGTACTTGTAGAACGTAACATCATGCTTGACGAAAAACTGTGTGACCTTTTAGAAGAGCACTCAGTTGATGAAGTTCGTGTACGTTCAGTTATCACCTGTGATAACGACTTTGGTGTTTGTGCTAAGTGTTATGGTCGTGACCTAGCACGTGGTCATATCATCAATGCGGGTGAATCAGTAGGTGTTATCGCGGCACAATCAATTGGTGAGCCGGGTACACAGCTTACGATGCGTACATTCCACATCGGTGGTGCGGCATCAAGAGCGTCTGCTGAAAATAATGTACAAGTTAAAACTAACGGTACATTAAAACTTCACAACGCTAAGTATGTATTAAATACAGACGGTAAGATTGTTATTACCTCTCGTTCTACAGAAATCACTATCATTGATAGCTATGGTCGTGAGAAAGAGCGTTATAAAGTACCTTACGGTGCGGTATTAACAGTGCAAGACAATGCAGAAGTTCAAGGTAACGACATTGTTGCTACTTGGGACCCGCATAGTCACCCAATCGTTCTTGAGCATAAATCAAAAGTATCGTTCAGCGATATCGATGATTCAAATACTGAAGCACAGACTGACGAACTAACGGGTTTAACTCGTGTAGTTGTTAAAGATCTTGCTAAAGCGAATGCGAAAGAGCCGAAACTTATCATTGAAAGTGATGAGCGTGGCTTGCAAGAAACGCGTCTTCCTTCATTCACTACGATTGAAGTAACAGACGGCGCGACTGCAAACCCAGGTGACGTATTAGCACGTATTCCGCAAGAAGGTTCGAAAACTCGTGATATCACGGGTGGTCTACCACGCGTAGCCGACTTATTTGAAGCGCGTAAGCCGAAAGATCCAGCTATCTTAGCTGAAATCACCGGTACGATTAGCTTCGGTAAAGAGACTAAAGGTAAGAAACGTTTAGTTATTACTCCAGCTGAAGGCGATCATTACGAAGAAATGATTCCTAAGTGGCGTCAACTTAACGTGTTTGAAGGTGAGCAAGTGTCTAAAGGTGAAGTTATCGCCGATGGTCCAGAGTCACCGCATGACATCTTACGCCTACGTGGTGTGACTCATGTTGCTAACTACATTGTTAACGAAGTGCAAGAGGTTTACCGTTTGCAGGGCGTTAAGATCAATGATAAGCACATTGAAACTATTATTCGTCAAATGCTACGTAAATGTATCATTCTAGACGGTGGTGATACTGAGTTCTTAGCCGGTGAGCAAATTGAAGTGGCACGCGTTAATATCGCAAACCGCGACCTTGAAGCTCAAGGTAAGATCCCAGCTAAGTTTGAAATCCAGTTAATGGGTATCACTAAAGCATCACTAGCGACAGAATCTTTCATCTCAGCAGCCTCGTTCCAGGAGACAACTCGTGTCCTAACAGAAGCCGCTGTAAATGGTAAGAGCGATGAGTTACGCGGTCTGAAAGAAAACGTAATTGTGGGTCGATTGATCCCAGCCGGTACCGGTTTTGCGTATCATCAAGATCGTATGGCTCGTCGTAAGCAAAAAGACGTTGTTGAAGAGCAAACGGTAAGTGCAGAAGAGGCGACTCAAGCACTGACTGATGCCTTAAACGCGGATTTATCTGGAAATCAATAAACCGAATCTAATCAATGGATTAGAGTTTAGCAAGGTAGTTATCTACTGCCTTGCGAGCGGTTTAGGTTGACAGGTCAATCTTTGCTCATTAAAATTCCGCCACCCATTTACTTGCACGTTTAATACATGCTCGTAAAACAAGGGCGGATTTTTTATTTTTTTCAGTAGTAATTTTAATTTCAGGAGCTATTTAAATGGCAACTATTAACCAGCTAGTGCGTAAGCCACGTCGTAGCAAGGTTACTAAAAGTAACTCAGCTGCGCTTAAAGCGTGTCCGCAAAAGCGTGGTGTATGTACTCGCGTATATACAACTACACCTAAGAAACCAAACTCGGCGTTACGTAAAGTAGCTCGTGTACGTTTAACTAACGGTTTCGAAGTAACTTCATACATCGGTGGTGAAGGTCATAACCTTCAAGAGCACAGTGTAATCCTAATCCGTGGTGGTCGTGTTAAAGATTTACCAGGTGTGCGTTTCCACACTGTACGTGGTGCACTTGACTGTGCAGGCGTAAGCGACCGTCGTCAAGCTCGTTCTAAATACGGTGCAAAACGCCCTAAAGGCTAATTGTATTCCGTTAGTAAGGCCAAGCACTAAATATTATTAATTATTGTTTTGGGTTATTGTTCCAAAAGGACAAACCTGAATAAACCGGAGATACAAAATGCCTAGAAGACGCGTAATAGGTCAACGTAAAATTCTTCCAGATCCTAAGTTCGGATCGGAACTTCTTGCAAAATTCGTTAACATCGTAATGTTAGACGGCAAGAAATCTACTGCTGAAAAAATCGTTTATGGTGCGCTAGACGTGGCTGCTGAGAAATCAGGCAAGTCGCACCTAGAAATCTTTGAAACTGCACTTGATAACATCCGTCCACAGGTAGAGGTTAAATCTCGCCGTGTTGGTGGTTCAACTTATCAAGTACCAGTTGAAGTACGTCCAGTACGTCGCAACGCATTAGGTATGCGTTGGTTAGTAGACGCTGCACGTAAGCGTGGCGAAAAATCTATGGGCTTACGTTTAGCTCAAGAAATCGTTGACGCTGCTGATAACAAAGGCACTGCGGTTAAGAAACGTGAAGACGTTCACCGTATGGCTGAAGCGAATAAAGCATTCGCTCATTACCGTTGGTAATCTGTCCTTAACCTTTAAGAGGATTTTATGGCACGTACAACTCCACTTGAGCGTTACCGCAATATCGGTATTTGTGCTCACGTAGATGCAGGCAAAACCACCACAACAGAACGTGTTCTGTTCTACACAGGTCTTTCTCATAAGATCGGTGAAGTGCATGATGGCGCTGCAACTATGGATTGGATGGAGCAGGAACAAGAGCGTGGTATCACAATCACTTCTGCTGCAACAACGTGTTTCTGGAAAGGGATGGACGCTCAATTTGACGACCATCGCATCAATATTATTGATACCCCAGGGCACGTAGATTTCACTATCGAAGTAGAGCGTTCTTTACGTGTACTAGATGGTGCGGTAGTTGTTCTTTGTGCTTCATCGGGTGTACAGCCGCAAACTGAGACAGTTTGGCGTCAAGCGAACAAGTACGAAGTTCCGAGAATGATCTTCGTAAATAAAATGGATCGCACGGGCGCTGACTTCTTAACGGTTGTAAGCCAGGTGAAATCTCGTCTTGGAGCAACGCCTGTTCCAGTCCAGCTGCCTATTGGCGCTGAAGACGACTTTAAAGGTGTTATTGACCTTATTAAAATGAAAGCCATTAACTGGAATGATAAAGACCAGGGTATGACTTTCTCTTATGAGGCAATACCGGCAGAACTTCAGGAACTAGCCGAAGAATGGCGCTCTCACTTAGTTGAAAGCGCTGCTGAAGCTACTGAAGAACTAATGGATAAATACTTAGAAGGTGAAGAGTTAAGCGAAGCAGAAATTAAAAATGCTTTGCGTCAACGCACATTAGCGAACGAAATTGTTCCCATGACGTGTGGTAGTGCATTTAAAAACAAAGGTGTTCAAGCTGTGCTTGATTGCGTTGTTGAATATATGCCATCACCAACACAAGTGAAACAAATCCAAGGTATCTTAGAAAATGGTACTGAGGAAGAGCGTCCTGCTGATGATAAAGCGCCGTTTGCTGCTCTTGCATTCAAGATTGCAACAGACCCGTTTGTTGGCACTTTAACCTTTTTCCGTGTTTACTCTGGTACTGTTAAACAGGGTGACGCGGTATATAACCCAGTAAAAAGTAAGCGTGAGCGTCTTGGTCGTATCGTTCAGATGCATTCAAACTCACGTGAAGAGATCAAAGAAGTCTACGCAGGCGACATCGCGGCGGCTATTGGTCTCAAAGACGTAACAACAGGTGAAACACTGTGTGATCCGAACTCTATTATTACGCTTGAGCGTATGGAGTTCCCAGAACCAGTTATCTCTGTTGCGGTTGAGCCTCGCACAATCGCTGACCAGGATAAAATGGGTATCGCGCTAGGAAAACTAGCTGCAGAAGATCCATCTTTCCGCGTACAAACTGACGAAGAATCAGGCCAGACTATTATCTCTGGCATGGGTGAACTTCACCTTGATATCATTGTCGACCGTATGAAACGTGAATTCAGTGTTGAATGTAACGTTGGTAAGCCGCAGGTTGCATACCGAGAAGCTATTCGTTCAACTGTTGAAGTTGAAGGAAAGTTTGTACGTCAATCAGGTGGTCGTGGTCAATATGGTCACGTCTGGCTTAAACTTGAACCGATGGATATTTCGGATGATGAAGCCCCAATCTACGAGTTCGTAAACGAAACCGTAGGTGGCTCAGTGCCGAAAGAATACATCCCTGCGGTAGACAAAGGTATCCAAGAGCAAATGGCTCAAGGTGTACTGGCAGGCTACCCATTACTTGGTGTTAAAGCGACTTTATATGATGGTTCATTCCATGATGTGGATTCGAATGAAATGGCATTTAAAATAGCAGGTTCACTGGCTATGAGGCAAGGTGCGCTAGATGCAAACCCTGCACTTTTAGAACCAGTAATGAAGGTTGAAGTACTCACTCCTGAAGCAAACATGGGTGATGTAGTTGGCGACCTAAACCGTCGTCGCGGCATGATCGAAGGCATGGAAGATGCACTTGGTGGCCTTAAGCAAATTAATGCTGTGGTACCACTATCTGAAATGTTCGGTTATGCGACTGCTTTACGATCTGCAACACAGGGCCGTGCCTCATACTCTATGGAGTTTTTGAAGTACGCTGAAGCCTCTAAGCAGGTTGCAGATACAATAATTTCAGCTCGCGCTGTTATATGATTTTAGCTTGTCTGGCTCAATACTGAGTCAGGCTTTAATTTCTTTATTAGGAATTTTTTAAGATGGCAAAAGAAAAGTTTGAACGCGTAAAACCGCACGTAAACGTTGGTACAATCGGCCACGTTGACCACGGTAAAACTACCCTT
>NZ_PNDK01000126.1:0-281 GCF_005887265.1 Pseudoalteromonas sp. S1608 | reverse complement strand
GTTCTTTTATAGTGAGATGAAAAAACGATAATATTAGCGCTTGAATATTACTGGTATCGCCTTTAGTAAATTTAAAGCTTACTCGCTCATCAGATACATTTAGGTCACCATGTAAATACAAGGCTTTTGATTTATCAAACTTGATCAGCTATAAGTTGATTGCTTTGACTTTTTTATATTAATCGTCCAAAAGCATATCTTGTCAGTTACAAATGGCTGTTATATATAAACTAATGCAGACAATAATTGCATCTAATCGAAAGAAGATTAAAAACGAAGTC
>NZ_PNDK01000125.1:0-282 GCF_005887265.1 Pseudoalteromonas sp. S1608 | reverse complement strand
GCAGACCCCCCGAACGCCGACATCCCCAATACGGCTCCCCCAACCCCAGAAGTAACTTTTTTTATTCAATCGACACTCTATAAGAGAGTTTTTTTTTGCCTAAACTTCTTATTCCCTCACGCTATTTTAAAGTCGTTTGGTAAGCTAAAACAAGCCGCACCGTTTGATTTAATTAGTGTTGATCCGCCCTGTTTTCAAAAAGGCGGTTTTATTTTAACCAAAGACTATCCAAAAGTGCTTCGCAGCCTTCGTGATCTTTTAAACGATACTAGACAGTTATTG
>NZ_PNDK01000124.1:0-215 GCF_005887265.1 Pseudoalteromonas sp. S1608 | reverse complement strand
CCCAGTGCCAATCGCGCTGAGTTACGCATAATCCCTCGTTTGATTGATTTTTTTTGTGTATTTTTTAGTTTTTGCACTATAGTGACAATTTAACGCACCAGTTAGGTGAATTCGAGCTAATAAAATAAATAAAATGCTGATATAGTTAGTTTTTATTTTTGGATTCATTCTTGCCTCTTACTAGGCGATTGAATTAACTTTATACTGGATACCAT
>NZ_PNDK01000123.1:0-376 GCF_005887265.1 Pseudoalteromonas sp. S1608 | reverse complement strand
ATTGAAACAAATTCAAAAAACAAGAGCGCTGGGTTCTTGAAGGGCGCGATGATTTAGGCTCAGGATTTTTCCCTCCCGCTCCACTGCCTAGTGACTTTGCAGAGCCAATGAGGAAGCGAGTTGAAATGTATCCGCGAGAGCGGATATTGTTGTATTCTCGGTTTTTATTCTTTTGTAATATTGAAGTAAGATGTGAACAAAAACAGGTTGTCTCACCCATTTTATTTAATGAAGCGATTATTGAAAAAGATATGGATGATTACTATTTTTTTATTAATCATATACAGCCTGATATAAATGAATCATTAACTCAACTTTTAATTACTGAGGTTTATGGCCATACAAGTATTAATAAAAATGCAGATATTAAGTCAGC
>NZ_PNDK01000122.1:0-271 GCF_005887265.1 Pseudoalteromonas sp. S1608 | reverse complement strand
ATTTCGTCATACCTTAAAATCAACTCGAACGATTGCTCTTTATTATCTTGAAGAGCCTTAATCCGATCCGCGTCCATTACAACGACAGCAGTAGTCCCCTCCAACATTTTTGACAAACCCTGCCGATTTATCGCATTTTCTTCTACCAACAGTTTGTGCTTACACAGTAGAATTGGATGCAGAGATTCTATTTTAGGTACGGTTGAGGGAGCGTCTGATGTCTGTTGGGCGGGAATACATCAGAGAAACGTTCTCGATTTTCGTTCTTCTG
>NZ_PNDK01000121.1:0-328 GCF_005887265.1 Pseudoalteromonas sp. S1608 | reverse complement strand
GTTATGAGCAAGGCCGCGGCGATTACGTAACCCTCATCGCAAACTACATTCCTTTACAAGATCCTTATGGTGGCCCAAATTACTTTGCATTGGACCCTGATCCTACTTATAGCATCCACATTGACACTGACCGAGCCGATATACCAGATCTCACATTTGCGCTTAACTTTGAAAGTATGCTGCCACTTGATATTCCAGGGGTACAACTGCCTGTAGGCCCAGAGGGTAATCAGCGGACCGTTTCAGTACCGCATAAAAATGTTGGCGGCATCTCTGCGGGAAAAACCGCTTCTGTAAACATTAGCGAGTGCAGGAGTATGAGCCTTTC
>NZ_PNDK01000120.1:0-309 GCF_005887265.1 Pseudoalteromonas sp. S1608 | reverse complement strand
CCTTTTATTGATTTCGGTAGCGTAAGCCTCCGTAAGCGTAGTTTTATCGCTCTTTACAACAGCTATGTAACTTTCGGGCAAGTCATTTTTTGGCATATCCCCTGCACCAACGGATACGTTTCTAAAACAGCTATCACCTCGTCGATAAGTGGTAAATTGCAATTTTTGCTGCTCTAATTTTAATAGTGACTTTACCTTGCCTGCATGCTCTTTAGAAACTGTTATACGCTTTTTCTGAGGTTCACTATTTGCAGTATCAGAATAGCAAGTTTGTTGCTGTAAAATACTGATGAGTCCTTTGTTTAAATC
>NZ_PNDK01000119.1:0-278 GCF_005887265.1 Pseudoalteromonas sp. S1608 | reverse complement strand
ATAATCTTTATTAAAAAGAGAATTTAAGAACAAACATAGCTACAACAGGGTCAAGTGACACGGTGGAAGTTAATGCTTTTGCGCCATTAGCATATACAGTCGGATCATTCTCTATCTCCATTATAGATACCATAGAGTGTAGGCCCCATTTCTCATCAATCTTGTAGTTAGCACCTCCTTGAGCAACAAAACCAAATGAATCATCTAGTTTTACTTCCACGTCGGCAGTATTTAAAGTTGCTTTAAGTGCTGCAGAAGGCTGCGCGGCAAAGAACGTC
>NZ_PNDK01000118.1:0-273 GCF_005887265.1 Pseudoalteromonas sp. S1608 | reverse complement strand
ATTAGCTGAAGGTATTACCGACGAAGGATTTGATAGCGCATGTGATTAACTTGGTAATGTAGGCTTGTTCATGGCGGCTTGCCGTAGACATGAAATTACAGAGCCAAGCAGAGAGAATAGATCACCGCTGATAGATGCATCGGCGCTTGCTATGCAGATTGGTGCTTCTATTGGAGTAACTCCTCGTGTTGCCACCGCCCCGTTAACCACACATAATACAGCCATTAATGGCATCTAAAAAGGGTTATCAACTCTTGATGATGAACCCTTCTT
>NZ_PNDK01000117.1:0-280 GCF_005887265.1 Pseudoalteromonas sp. S1608 | reverse complement strand
ATTTGAGGTGGAGCACCTAGTTTTAATTCGCCTTTTTGAGTAAAACCCTGTCGCTGAGCGCCGTGTGCAGTGTCTACCATTAATGCTTGCTATGGAGTAAAATTAAAAAATGTACAAGCCATATTCATCTTTAATTGCAAAGAAGATAACTGTGATGTGCCGTGGGAAAAATCACTGGCAAATGCGATGGGAACCTTTTATTTATTTAACAGTTCAATCGGAGGGTATTTCGTTTCTTTTAATATATAAAAAGCACCGGGCAGAAATACCGCCACAGTAC